>CAZTIN010000028.1:0-10137 GCA_964613525.1 uncultured Candidatus Saccharibacteria bacterium | reverse complement strand
TTCTGTCAGGTTCCAGATTATTTTCAGTACTTGAAATAATATTTGCGGTTATTCTACTCTTAGCTGTTTCGGCTAGTTCACAGTGGTGCTCAATATTGTCATTATAGGTAAATACGCATTCTTCGCCATGGCGGAGTTTTAGAACATCTTTGATTTGATGGACTATTTCTTTATCTGTTATCTCTAGCGTGCTACCTATTTTGCGGTAGGGTGCTATGAACCTATGGATTTTTTTTCTATTTTTCATCTCAATTAAGAGACACGTCATGTAAGAACCATGTTTGATGACTAGTCTAAATCGTTGTTAATAATAAATATTTATAATGGAATATTACCAGTGTGTCTGGATAAATATATTTTTATTATACTGATCCTGTTTTAAAAATCTACCACCCGGGTTTGACAAAATATTCATATGCGCTAAAGTTTATTTAATTAAAACCCTATAATAATGAACAATTTATTCAAAATATTAACCTTGGTATTTATCATTTTGTCACACAGTTTGTATGCTCAGAATACAGCATCAGCTTCTTCTATGGAGAGCGGCTACTGGAATTACAAAATGAACCAGTACGAAGCAGACTCGTATAGCCTAAACAAAAAACAAACTGTACTAATTCGTAAATCCGACTCGCTCTGGAACGAAATGGATTCCATCTGGCGCAAATTAAAGTCCAGTTATCAAACAGGGCATAATTTCAAAACAACCAGTATTGCAACTACAAATGAAAGATACTATATCTACGTAACTGACAGTACTATTGAATTAACCGACCTAAATTTATCCAATACTGCTGACAGGGTTTGCTTCCTGCAGATTTCATTCAGTGGGGAAATGGTGTACTGTATAAACGAAGTTTATAATGCCAGCTGTGGCCTGTACTATATGTCAGGTGATACAAATGAAATACTATGCAAGCTAATGACTATTCTTAAAAAAGCCTCGAACTAATTAATTACAAAGCCCTGATTTCACAGGGCTTTTAATTTGACAAAATGTGTAAATACTGTAAAGTTTATTTAATAAAATATATACAACATGATAACAAAACCTAAAAAAATAATAGAAAATGTAGAACTACTTAGGAGAATGTACGAACAAGTTCTACCAAAACAAAAGGAAATCAGAGACAAGGCTCATAGAGAATCTATGCGATTAGAGCTAAAAGTATTGAGACCTTTAGTTCAGCAAATTGTTGAATCAGTACCGGAAAAATTAAAACCTTGGTTTGATTCATATTTCGACTATAAAACTTATCCAGAAAAATGGTTATCAAATAACGAAAGCCATTGTCTTTTTAAAATAATCAAAGATAATTTATGGGTCGGTCCTTTTGGAGGTATTACTGTTCGTAGAATAGAACTGGATGATATTCAAAATAAAGGAATTAGCTCTTTCCCTGAATTCGTTTCTTTACTGGATGAATTCAATGATAAAAATAAAGTTTTAGTTTTGTACCGACCACTTTGGAACGATGATGATTTGAAAACAACTAATGCAATTTCATTAGACTGGAATATAAATAAGCCAGATTGGGTTAAAAAAAGAACAAAAGAAAATTCAGAAAGAATTTTGAGTTCAATCCAAAAGGCTTAACTAAAATTCTTAATACTACTTCCGGGTTTAACCCCGGAAGTTTTTTGTTATTTTAGCCTCTAAGCCAATATTGATTGGCCGGGCGACCAAGATTTATAATCTTGGTTTAGCCTTATAAATAATGGGTTTTAGGAGGGGATTATGCTTGACAAATGGTATATATTTATGCTATAATATGGACATGAATAAATATAAAGTTTTTGGTTCAGTTTTTGCTCTTCTGGCTATTCTTATGCCAGCGGTGTCTTTTGCTGACGGTGTATACTATTCTGGTAATGTTTATCTTAACGAAGCAGCACCTGTGCGAACTACAGGATATTACCTAAACCAAAATTCTAGTACAGTTAACAGCGGACAAACAGGTACTGTAGTTAACTCTGGTGCGCAAAGCGTAGAAACTTATAACACTAGTTCAACTTCTGTCTCAGATATATTCGGTATCCATATCAAATCCAAAGCCGAACGTGATGCGGAAAAAGCCGCTGCAGCCAAAGCCGCTGCCGAAGCTGACGCTAATGCACGTGTAGCACGTAATAACGACGGAACATTTGCTTATGGTTACACTGATACTACTGGTGCACAATATTTCAGCGGTGCTCGTTATGTAGACGCAAGAAATACTGGAAACCGTGTTTATAGTACTGCAAGCTCAGGCTTCCTACCGAATAGTACCATTGGATGGATATTCGCTATAGCTCTAATCGGAATACTAGTTTATTTCGTACGCAAACTAAAAGAAATAGAAGAAGCAAAGAAGAATAAATTACCAGCTACTGCTTAGTAAAATATTCTAACAAAAGCCCCACTTTGGTGGGGCTTTTGTGCTATACTATGTTCTATATGCTGATACCACTTCGCAATTGGCACAAGCTTGGCAAGAAGACATTTTGGATATTCTTACTAAGACATAGTAAATTGTTTACTATCATATTTATTCTTGCGGCCTGGTTTACTTATGCTGTTAGCTGGGGTTCTATGCAGGAATCTTATCAAAACTTTTTTATAAAACATGCTGACTGGTATCTATCACCAAGGCTATTCATGAGCACGCTATGGATGGCTATAGTCGGGTACTTGCTGGTAATTGTGCTTTATTCTTGGGTTATCTACAGGCAGTATAAATTCATGCTGGATGAGCATGCTTTCTATGTGCGCCGCGGAATATTCTTTATTCGCGAAACTGTAATACCATATAGGCAAATCCAAAATGTAGAAATAAACAGGCCGTGGCTATATAGAATAATCGGTTTAGCAGAGCTTGACCTAACTACACTATCAGTTCCAGAGCTTAACGTGCATCACGTTAGTAAAAAGCCTGAAAAGAAAAAGAACCTACTACCTGTCATAGACTACCGTATTGCAAAAATATTGGCGCGTAACTTGGTTGAACGCGGCTCTAACTATGATGGCAATATAGAAGTCGAAGAAGAAAATTCTCATCCTATGGGCGGGATATAATATATGGACCTGATTAATTTTTTTGGTGATTTTGGTATTTGGGGTTTAGGTGTAGTTTTAATGCTAGAAACCGGTCTTTTGCCAATGTTCTTCTTGCCGGGAGATACATTGCTGTTTACCGCGGGCTATCTTATTAGCGCTGGTAATTTAAGCATTGAAAATGCTTTTATAGTATTAACTATATTTGCAGTGCTGGGTAATACCATAGGCTACTTAACAGGTGTATTTGCAGAGAAGCCTCTGATGAAGCTAGCTAGTAAAGAAGGTAATGCATTTCATAAAGGTATGGAAAAGACTCGCGCTTTTTATAAAAAATACGGAATAGTTACACTAGTCTTTGCGCGGTTCCTGCCGTCTATTAGAACAGTGGCACCTTTTATAGCAGGGGTACTACGCATGCCATTGGGTTCTTTTGTTTTGATATCGTTTTTCTCAGCAATGTTCTGGGTGGCTGTTGGTTTGGGGCTAGGGCATTATTTCGGTCAGCGTGTGCCGAATATGGAACATATTATGGTTATAGCTGTGGGGTTGGCTTTTGTATTTGCTATTAGTCCGGTTATTTGGTCAATTTTTAAAAGTAAGTTTACTAAATAAAAATGTTCATGTTGTCTAAAATTAAATTAACTCGTCCGCAGGTAGCGTTCCTGCGTATTACTCTTGTGTATATGATACCGATGCTGCTCGTATCATGGGGTATTGTGCCTTTTAAGTACCATGTACCAGTAATGTGTTCCATGGTGCTGTTCGTATGTTATTTTGCTTATAAAGATGGCCTGACCAGGCAAGACATGGGTATTATAAAACCATCAAGTTATAAAGACTATACATTCTACATAATAGCTATAACTGTCGGAATACTGGGTATAATGTATTTTGCTAAAGCACTAGGTTACAGCATATTGCCGCTATGGAAGACACACCCGACTTTTATTTACCTATTTATACCTATTAGTATACTGCAAGAATTCGCATACCGTTCAGTACTGATGAAAGAACTACATCATATATTCGACGAAGACGCTCAAGTTATTTTAGCTAATGCAGGGATATTCGGTATACTACATATCATGTATCCGAAAGCCTTGGCAGTACTACCCCTAACTATAATTGGGGGACTTTTCCTAGCGTCATTATGGAAGATAAAACCGAATTTTTATCTGATATCAATAGCTCATATCGTATTTAATTTCCTAGCTTTTACTTACGGATTCTTCTTACCATTAAATTAAAATATGATATAATTGCTTTATGAAAAGGAACATTATTATCTTAGTAAGTTTGTTTGTTCTGATTACTGTACTGGTACTTACTAAGAACACTGAATATAGTAAAAAGGCTTATTCTAATATAGAAAAACCTTATTTTTGCAGCGAAGAAGCCAAAGTTTGTCCGGATGGTAGTACTGTTGCCAGGACCGGTCCAAAATGTGAATTTACAGCTTGTCCGCCTGTTAAGACTACCCCAAAGCCCCCAGTTATAGAAACCCCAGAAACTCCTGACGGTAGTAGCCAGGATAAAACTAAAGACAATGAAGTCGTATTTTGTACCATGGAAGCCAAGATGTGTCCTGATGGTTCATATGTTGGCCGTATCGGACCGGACTGTGAATTCGCAGCTTGTCCTGCAGACCCGAAAGATGAAGTTAAAGAGCCCGAGCCTACTGCTTCAGGACAAGAAATAGGTCAAAGCAGGGAATACGATGGAGTAGTCATAACCCCTGTGTCAGTCAAAGAAGATAGTAGGTGCAAAGAAGGCACTCAGTGTATATGGGCTGGCCGACTAATAGTGACAACTAAGATAGAAAAATCCAGCGCTGGTACAACTTTTGCGGCTCAAATAGAAAAGATAATTTCTAGCAATGTTGACCTGGAAATGGGCGTGGCTTATTCGTACGAAGGCAGGTCCATTACATTAGTTTCTGAAGCAGACGGCAAGTATAATTTTGAGGTAAAATAAAGGCTTATTTCAATAATATTTTGCCTTGCGGATGAGTAAAAATAATGCTAATATCTTTTTATATTCCTATGTGGCTGCGTAAAGTATGTCCCTGTGGAGTATTTATTCCCCTGTAGCTCAGCGGTAGAGCAGTCGCCTGTTAAGCGATTGGTCGTAGGTTCGATCCCTACCGGGGGAGCCAGTTAGGACTATCAGCTAGTTCTAGTACTAAATTAAACGGAGAAGCTATTGTAAAATATAGCTTTTTTCCGTTTACAGTCGGGTTCTGAAGTATATAATTCAAAAACTGTCTTTTTCGTGCTGGTTCAGAACTATTATCAAAAATAGATTTTGCTCTGCGTGCCACAGAAACAATAACTGCAACAGTATTTTGGTATTCGTAATCTGCTTTATTGTGTTCAGACATTTCAATTTCAAGCTCCTGTATTTGATCCTGTAGTTCTTGATGTTTTTTGTCATATATATCCTTAGTAATTCTTATTTTGTAAGGTCATTTTTATTGTCGTACTTAAAGAATATCGTAAGGTTCGAACCTGGATCAAATTATGTTAAAATGAACCTTATGAAAAATACCCCCTCAGATGACCTATTTAACGAAGTTAGTAAACAAGGCATTGCTTATATTGATGATTTAATAACTAATAAAACTGTAGAAAATTACTATCTTGATTTTAAAGTAACTGAGGAAAAAGATTATACAGACAAAAGAAAATTACTAATGTCTGACAAAAAGAATTATGCGAAATGCATATCAGCTTTTGGAAATAGTGATGGAGGTGTAATCATTTGGGGAATTAAAACAGGAGCTTCTAATGCTGACTATGCTTCGGCAAAAGAACCTATAAAAAATGTTTCTAATTTCCGTAGTTTATTAGAAGGTTTTACCTCTATTGTTACTATACCTGCTCACACAACCGTTGTGAACACCATAATTTTTGAAGATGAAACTCAAGATAGTGGATATGTTGTTACTCATATCCCAAAATCAAATCGCCGACCATTTCAAGTAATAAACGAAAATGATTTCCGCTACTATATCAGAGCGGGCAGTAACTCTTTACCTGCCTCTGATACTTTTCTAAGATCACTTTTTGGTCAAGAACCTCAACCAGATACTTTTATAACTTTTGGAGTTCAACCAGCAGAAATAGATGTAGAGGAAGCAATAAACTTAAAAGTAGGTATTATTCTTCATAACGGAGGTGAAAATGTTTCAAAAAATATAAACGGCTACGTACAAGTAGGAGGTAGAGATATGATGCTTAAAATAAATACCCCAAATGAGTTTACTTACTACAAAAATGAAATCTCTGCTCTTAAGATTGGTTTTACTGCAAAACAGGATTTCATACTAGGGGTTGAACAAGAAGTACAACCTTTGATTATGTATATAAAGATAAAAAAACCTATAACTGAAAATGGTATACAAATTGTTGCTCTAGTAAATGGGACTAATCAAGCAAGTCATAGAATAAGTAAGTTTATTAGTAAAGATGATTTAGAAAAGATTTACGACAGCTATATTGCTGATAATACCTACGATATAGCAAACGCCATTCTTGGAAAGGATAACAATAATGTCTAGTTCGGAACTTCAAGCATCGGGAATAGTCCTAAAATACAACTAAACTGTAAACCTTGTTGTATGCCATACCAATTCGCAGTTCTGAACTTGTCCACTAGGGGGAGCAAAAATAAAACACTCGTATTTTACATACGGGTGTTTTATTTTCATCCCCACTCGGAGAAATGTCTGTTAGACATTTCGTTAGGGATCGAAAGGACTTTCCTGAAATGTGAGAAATTACATTTTAAACATTTCGGAAAGTCACCCGCGGCGGTAGCCGAGATCCCTGCCTATTTTGACATTTTTGATAAATGCTGTAGTATTTTAACAAATATCAATAAAATGACTTACAGTAAAATAACTACAGAAAAGGGAAAAGAAATGGCTCCCCATATTTGGAATATATTTTTAAGCAAAGATCCAGAAATTTTTGTCACACCATATGGCAATAGAAATTCCAGATATAGGTCTTATTTTGATACAGATGGAACAATATATATTCATCTAAACAAGCAAGAAATTAAAGAATTGTTTAATGAATGGGTCGTAAACTTTGATGAAGTCTTTTTATATGGGGCATTCAATCAGGTTTATGTAAAACAAATCAAAATTTTAGGCAAGCTTTCTCAAATTAACAATGGCGGTATATTTTTACAATCTATCCACGACAGGTTGGTTAATGGCCAAAATGGAGCTGATAAATTAAAATTAAAGCCAAACAAGCAAGAGGTTTTTCAAGCTGTTAGAGATCTCCAAGAAGGTTCATTTTTCAGGTTCACTCCAATTTCTTATGAACTAGGAGAATATGAGACTGGGTAAAATTACTTTTAAGTAAGTGCTGCTTCCTCTGGATGCAGTACTTTTTTATTTCCCCAATATACTCAATCGAACTTCATCCCACGTTCGGAGCCCTTAAAATCACTTTGAAAATCAAGGTGATTTTTTGATACCCCAATAGGGTTCAGAACTTTTTGTAAAAATGTTAAGATAAGTTTATGCCAATGATAAATATAAAATTTGATGACAAAAAAGTTAGCGATAAAAAGATAGAAGAATTGTCTAATGCTTTAATTAAGGTAGTTCAAGAATCTACTATGATTCCTGAAGTTTTTGTATATGCTGATAGCCCAAGAATAAAAATAAATGTTGCACCAATAGAAGTTTTTATTGAGATGAGTGCAAGTAAAGTATCAGACAAAGATGAGCTTTTCAAAAAGATTCAAAGTGGTATTTCTGAATGGAAAAATCAAAATAGTTTTGAATACCCTATTACAGTAACTCTTACACCTGTGGATTGGAAATTTGAAGTAGGAATATAACCTATATATTAACCTTCCATTTTAATAAAGTTCCAACTTCGTCCCAGACGGTGAGCACTTTTTTGAGCTTTATTTTGTAATGGTTATTTTTGATACCCCTATAGGGTTCAGAACTATTTTTTGTTAAAATAGAAAAATGAAAACTCTGGTTGTAAACAATCACACCCAACATCTTAATGAGTTAGTTTCTGTTTTTCCGAATGTAACAGTTATTGATAGAAAGGAACTACAGTCTATTGATAATTTGGGTATCTACGACTTACTGGTATTTTCTGGTGGTTCCAGTGTTCCAACCATATTGAGACATCCTGAAGAATATAAAGCAGAAATTGAAACTGTAAAAAAGACAACTATTCCTGTAATTGGTATTTGTCTTGGATGTGAAGTAATCACAAAAGCATTTGGTGGAGAATTGCAAGAGCTTCCCGAAGAGCATCGTGGGGTTATTGATTTACAAATAACAAACTCTGATTTAGAAAAATCACTTGGAAGTTCAAAGATTACAGTGATGGAGGGTCATCACATCGGAATAAAACAAATGCCCCAAAGTTTCGTTTCTTGTGCTCAATCAGAACACGGAGTAGAAATTATTAAACATAAAGACAGACCGATTATTGGTGTCCAGTTTCATCCAGAAATCTCAAATAACCAAAAGATTGTTCAGTGGCTATTGAACGAAGTTACTAACAGTTCTGAACCACAACATTCGGAAATAACTCAAAAATCTTAGAAACTTCCAAATCCCTTTTAATTGCATTCCAATTGAGAGTTCTGAACTCGTCCACTAGAGGGAGCAAAATAAAAAACGTCAGAAATGGCGTTTTTTATTTTTACTCCTATATATTTCCTAGTTTTTCTTTTAATTTCTGTACAAGCCCTATAAAGTCATCATGATTTTGTTTTCCAACTTTAGATAGAAAATATATTTTTCTAACAGCTATCGCTATGTAATATTTCTCTACCATTGGGTCATTGGCAAGAGCCCCATAGCCTTCTTTAAAATTTACTTGATCTATTGGGTCTTGGTATATCAAGCTCATAGCAATATCGTATCTTGGGTCGCCAGCAGACAACCTACCTAAATCTATTATCCCAGTTATTTCACTATTATCTGTAAAGAAATGGCCTTGATGGACATCTAAATGCAAAAGAGAGGATTCGTTTAGATTTAAAACCTCAAGTTCTTCATAAGTTTTTTTAACTCTTTCTATTTCAATTTCATTTATGATTTTATTGTCTATTAAAAAATTTAGAGCTTTATAATTATGTTCTTTGCGGTCAATCCAGTATTCTTCCCAGTTGGGGAATACCCCAACAAGTTTTCCATCTTTAGGTATGACCTTACCAAAGCCTTCTATTTTTGTCTCATTTATTTTGTGCAGCAATTTACCTACATTCTTAAAAATAGCAGCTCTTTCTTCTGTTGACATGTCTTTATCTATTAAGCTGCCTTTTGCTGAAGACATTATCATGGTAGGTTCTCCTATAGATTCAGGTTTTTCTTTATAAGCTAAAATATCTGGAACTGGTATACCTTGTTTTTTAAATATTTCATACCCTAAGATTTCAGACTCAAATACTTTCGGGTCTTGGTTTATTCTAATGTAGATCTTATTGTCGTCTATTTCTGCTTCGTAAACCTGACTAGAATATCCTTTTGTTACTTTTTCCGCATTCTTAATCTCGAAGCCAAAATCTTTCTTAACTGCTTCTGTTATCATTAGGTTATCCATTTTTACGATATTATGTGCCTCAATCATTATTGTATTATAGCTTAAATTTAAGACCTCAAAGGCGGGGATGACACTTGACTTTATTGTATATATATTATATAATAAAGAAAATATAATTCACATGTTAGAAAATCTTTTTTATTCACCAAGCGAAAAAATCGCTTTCTTTATTCCTCCTCACTACTACGGTGCTAAGGTAAAAGAACTTGTTGAAACCATGCAAAATCATGCTAATGAGTTAGCTGAAATAGCAGGTAAAAGTCCTGATGATGTAAGCATCATAGATGTTTTGCAGTCGAGTAGATATAAAAACATGAAAGTATTTTATATTAAAGACTGCGAAACCGCTCCGGAACAAGCCTATGTTATTAATGAAAGTTGGACCATGGTCTCATGGTATTCAAACTAATCAATCCACTTCAGTAGAAGGAAGATCCCTTCATTAAACTGAGGTGGATTTTCTTTTATCTCTATTTCTACTTGACCTTTGTTTTGTTACAATTA
>CAZTIN010000027.1:0-11487 GCA_964613525.1 uncultured Candidatus Saccharibacteria bacterium | reverse complement strand
ACGAAAGTCAGGGCGCGGATTTTGAGTGCAAGAAAAATTCAACATCTTGCATTTTTCTGTTGCATTATTTTTGGAGATATGAGAATATCAATCATCGAAAACGGAGGATATGGAAATGGTTCCCACCGATCTTCTAACCATCATTCGTTTTGACGATAAAGTGGAACGGTATCGCGAATTGGCGCGCACAAACCCTGATGGGGTAAAAGCGGCGGTTCATTTTTCCACGGACATGTTTGGTATCCCGGAAGTAACTGTGTACCGCGATGACGGGAACGGTAATGGAACAATAATTTTTAGGTTTCCTCTTATCTGAAAATCATGAAAACGGAGGGAAATGAAAATGTCATCAGCGAAAATCTTTGAGATGCTTTCAGACGCCAGGGTAGAATTGGAAGAACTTATTGAAGACCGTAACGAGGTTTTTGGAGAACGTTCTGAAAAATGGCAAGAAAGCGAAAAAGGTCAAGAGTATCAGGAAAAGACAGACGCGTTTCAGTCTGCATTAGATACGCTTACGAATGCATGTGATGAAATAGAGAATTGTATCGAACAATAACATCTGCTACAATTATCCCCGTCGCATGGTGCGACACAACACAGGAGACTAAAAGAAATGGCTACCGAAAAACCCACTGGTAAAAAGCCGCGCAAGGCTCGCGTCAAGCCACCTGAGAATGAAACAAAGGCAGAAAAGTTCATTCGACTTGCTTCGGCACGAATGGAAAAGACGCTAACCGCGATTGCGACAATCGGCAATCTTTCATCGCGTGCAAACTATGACTATAGTGAAGAACAAGTTGACGCGATGCGAAAGGCGCTTGAAAGTGCGGTTGCTGCCACCATGTCGCAATTCAATCCAAAGGCCGCCACGACAAGCAAGAAATTCTCGTTCGGTCCGATTGGTGGCGATGGTGGTGGCGGTAGTGAATAGAGTTTCATAACGTAATCATATTAGCTCTATAGCTGGCGGCGCAAATGCCGCCAGCATTTAGAAGATAGGAGACGCAATGGAAATGACACTGACGTTAAAGACGGAAGATGGACAAGTCTATTATCAACCACTAACGTTTAAGATTTTGCATTTAAATGCAGGTTTAGCGGCAATTCTTCCGACCATGGAAAACATGCCGGAAGAATGTAACGGCAAACGGCAGATGGATTGGAAAACTCTGTCAATCGAAATCGTGAGGAAGTGACAATGACAAAGATCAAGATTTTCGTATCCGATCAGGTAGACCGAAATTATCGCGACAAGAAACCCCTCGAGCCGCAAGTGTCGCATCCATCGATTATCACATTTGCGTCAGACGACACAGCACAGTGTATTCGTTTGCTTCAAAAATTGGACATTCATCATTTTGAGGTGTTGTCATGACATTTGAACAAAATTTCACAGCGGAACAAAAATATCTATATCACGCGGCGCTGCATGATTGGAGGCATGACAAAATAAATGATAGACAAATGATTGATGTAATGATGTATCTTGGTTGGCGTTCTAGGGAGTTGGCGCTAAATCATCTTAAAGAAAGATCGAAGTTAGAATATAAACTAAGTCAGATTTATGTTCATGGCGTCGATAGTGACGGAGATATAAGATCATGACCTTTGAACAATATCAACGCGAATGGAACGCTTTGAAGGCTGGCGTTTTAGATTGCAGTGTGCCAACATATTTTGCTATAGAATGTCTTATAGCAATGAAGTATACAGCGAAAGAGGCTGAAACGGAAATAGAGAATTGGCTTTTTGAGGCGGCGATAAATAGGAACGATAGAAATTCATATCATTCTGTCATTTCAACTGAAAAGATAGTGGACAATCGCAATGTTCCATCATGATATTATCGTGTTATGCACAAGTCATCAGTCTACCGGAACATACACTTATGCTGGTAGAGTGGCGATACAGTTTCATAGTGGCGCGTTAGTGCAAATGAAACAGGGCGGTTATATGTGTTTTGAGTATGCAAATATGAGGCGGGCGACACCCGCCGAAAGGGAAGCGATATTGGCGGATTGGAACGCGCCCATTTATGTAGATAAAGACGCGCTTGATGATTTGCGTTATCAGTTAACACAAAATGAAGGAATGGATTTCAAATGAGAGTTTCACTAGGACTGTTTCTAACCATGCTGGCGGTCTTAGTGGTGTCGTTTCATGCATGGGGGATTGGAGGGATAATCATCGCCGCGATAGCGTTTTTTCTCTTGCGTCCAGCCTGATAGGCTGCTAGTCTCTATGGCCTTTGAAAAAAGGCATTCATTCCTAAACGGAGAAAATGGAAATGACACGTAATACAGTTATGAAGGCAAAGATTGCGGTTAAGGATTTGGGTAATCCCAAAAAGGCCGCGGCGTTGGACGAGGGCGATACATCGCGCATTACGCTTGGTCGCGTAATGGGAATTGCTACCGATATTAAAAAGGGTCTAAATCCGCAGGGCGAACCCTATATGGGACTCGTTGGTAGCTTCGAGGGAACACCCGCAGACGAAACCAAGGATATTATTCAGTCGGGTGTCTGCTATCTTCCCGGTGGCGTCACCGAGGCGATTGCTGGTCAAATGCAAGCCAGTGGCAAGCCTGTTTCGTTTGCGTTTGATATTAAAGTTTTCAAGGCAAATAATGCAGCGGGTTTGAGTTATGAATTGATACCGCTTATCAAGCCAGCTGATAATGATCCTCTAGCAGCGCTGCGAAATCAGGTATCAGCGGCGCTACCAAAGCCGACCGAGGAAGAAAAATCTGCCAAAGGCAAGAAAGCCGAATAGCTAGTTATGCGAATAGAAAACCCGCTAGGAGTGATCCTAGCGGGTTTTTCATGGTCTAATAGAAATTGGAGGGAGGCGAGTTATCAGCAGGATTAAAATAGGTGATGGTTTTGCCGCCGCTTCCTTGATAGCTAGTCCATTGTCCGGGCTTGCCCATATAGGTTCCCGCGCGAGTGGTATAAGCTTTGCCTCCGGGAGTAAATTTGATTGGAGCACCACCGCCAATTTTCTTTAGCGCCATTTTTTCGGCGGTAGTTAATTTCTGCTTATCTTTCGCAATAGATTTTCGGAATATTGTCGAAAGCGGATTGATGGTGGTCGCGGGTTTTTTCTTAGGGCTTGATCCACCGCCTTTACCCTTTTTACCGCTGCCACCAGTGCGACCACTATTATCAGGCTCAATATCGGGTTTGACAATAATATCGGTAGTTGGAACGCGCTTAGGAGGGAATGGAATGACACTTGGTCCGAAAGCGTCACGAAATCGCCCGCTATCAATATAGGCTTTAATTCCGGCATCATTAAGCAAGCGAGTGTCGCTATCTCTGATGCCTGTTTTCAATCCGCCAATGATACTATGACCAGCGACAAGATTTTGATTTCGGAATGCTGAAATCATCATGTCATAGGATGTTACTGTATTGGTTTTGGATGGATAATTATCTTTGAAATAGTAATGGCGTTCATCAAAGATAGTATATCGTCCGCTTTGTTTTTCGACCATTTATCTCTATCCTTTGAACATGCTAAGACCAACCGCGACGAATATGAAACCTAGAATGATTACAATTCCACGAATAAAAAAGTCTTCAACACTTGAAATAGATGGAATATCTTTTGGCTGAAAAATCTCTGGTACGGGTGGTAATATTTTGTCAAGTCCCAAAGATTTTTCAATGTCGTCAAATACAGTGATTTCAACAGACGGAGTTAAATCAAGCGGCTTGATAGTATCAATAATTCCACCACTAGACATTAAACTTGCCTTTGTCCATTGCCGTTAGGAACAATAGCAATCTGATTATTCATGGTTCTATTATAGTATGACATGCGCAACGGCACTCCCGGTTGCACGTTGTCATAATTATGAAATATGAGATACCAAGGTAGTACGTCGGGCTGTAAAGGTTTTTCGTAGCCTGAAACTGGACGAGTAAGAAACTCAAACAATGTTTCTAGCATGTGGCGCATCCCGTTTGACCAACTTGCCCAACTGACATATATGGCATTGGCGGTTGAGGAATAGGGTTGAAAAATGCAGATTGATATGGCTGATTATAAGTCAAGAAATGAGGTCCATATGGTGTTTCTATGGTTTGACTTGCGCCGACTTTTTCAACAGTCGGAATTGTAAGAGGGTCTACCGCCGACTTGCGAAATATGATTACTGCCGCAAGCGCGGCAAAGGCAACAATACCAATGATAACCTCTTGGTTCATTTCTTTTTACCTTTCTTTGCCGGTTGTTTTTTAGGTTTCTTAATTTCAACTGGCATATATGAAGTTTTGGCGTTATTGTTTGCTTTCTTAGTAACGTTAGATGAAACTAGAGGCTTTGCCAAACCAAACAAACCGCCAATGATACCGCCAACCAATCCTTTTGTTGCAGCATCTTTTTGCACTCCGGCATTTACTTTTCCAAGTTTCTTTTGAACGTTAAGCTGCTTTTTTCCTAGTTTAGTTGCCGCCTTAATTGATTTCTTTCCCAAATCCTTAGTAACGTTCAACTCTTTTCGACCAAGAATTTTGGCAGTATTAATGGCTTTCTTGTCGGTTTCAAAATCTAGCGTACGATCATACAACGCAACTTCTTTAGTAGCAGAAATTTGTGCCTGTGTATTCTTAGAGGCTTCATTTATCCGCAGAGTTTCCAAGCCAATTTGTTTTTCTGCCACTTGTGCCTGTAGTGTGTTGGCAAATTGAGTGGTTTCAGCAGATTTCACAATATTGAATGTCTGCAAATCAGAGGCAATTTTTGCCAAATTAAATTGACTATTTGCCTCAATATTTGCCGTTTCCACTTCGGCACCTTTAGTGATTTCAGCTAATCTAAGTTGCGCGGCATTTTCTTCTCTAAGTGCAGCAAATTCCATTTGCATATTACTCATAGCGACTCCGGCGGCAACTTGCGCATCAGATGGTCCAGATAACATAATACCACCGTCATAAACATTGCTACTATCGTCGTCGCCACTCATTAGAAAAAGAATAAGCGCTCCGCCGCCGATGATAATAGCACCAGTGGCGTAGGGATGCGCTTTCATAGTTTCTACAATCTGCATCCCCTACTCCTTTCAACTCATATTTTTAATAAGTGGTTGAAATATAATTTGGCCGGGAACACTAGGCATTCCCGCCAGTGGCACCGATTGATAAAATGCCGCCACTTGTTGAATAGAGCGGATTACCTGTCTAATGCCTCTACCGGGTCCAACTGGCGAAAGTTGAGGAAGCCCCAACGTTTCCCATGAATAGACCATTGCACCGGGGTTTGGCGTTCTTTGTTCTTCCCATGCCATTTCATAGAAGCCGGGAGGGAGAAAATTGGGAACACCGCCACTAACGGTTCCGACATTAACAGGTTTCTTTTTACGAAAGAAACCCATATTAGAAACCTCCAAGATTAGGCAAAGAAAATCCGCCGCCAAATGAATTTCCAGTAACGGGAGAAACCGCGACACCTAGCACATTGCTGAATGCATCGCCCGCGCTAGAAAGAACGCCAGACGTATTTGAATTTCTCGACACCAGAACCGCAAGAATAGCAACACCAATAATGGCGGTAAGGATAGTAACAACACTTTCTGTGATATTATTCATTTGATTAGGTTCCTGTTGAAACATGATTTATGATGTTATCAATACCAAGTGATTTAGCCATATCGCTTTTTTCTGGTGGTGTTAGAGCCTCTGTGAACTTATCAAAGAAACCACCATTTCTAATTACCATTGCGACGATTATAAGCGCCATAAATGCCCGAGAAAATGGTTGAATAGGCTTGATATATCCGAGAGCACCAACACCACCAATTGCAACAATCCAGTACATGAAATTGTTTTCGCCAGTAAAATCTTTTAGCAGTTGATTTCCTAAATCGTCCTGAGTGCCTTTCGCACCAGTTATAATCATTATAATTCCGATGATAACAAGCGCGAAAGGCATTGGATATTTTCCTTATCCTAGAAGCAAGTCACGATATATTGGCAAATCGCCTCGCATTGTGACGAAAATCACAAAGGCGAAAAACAGAAATGCAAATATTACGTTACTTTGCGACATTAATAAAGACTACCAATTGGACCAACTGCGGTTGTGAAGCTGGTCGCGGGAGTGAACGCGGTAAAGCCAGTGGCAAAAACCTGAGTAGCAACAGTTCCAGTCACACAGGTTCCTGCAAGTGTATGCATATTTACTCGCGCGGTGGTATTATCAATAAACTCCAAAATATAATATGTTCCTTCGCGAATTGTCACAGGAGTAACAAACGGAACCGCCTGATATGCATCTGTGCCTGACATGGTAGTTGATGCGCTGGTGGCAATAATTGCACCAGTGCTATCGGCCAAACCAACTTTGATATTTCCGCTCGCAACAGTTCCGTTGAAAACAGAAACACCGGTAACAGTAACACGCGCTGGCACATATATCTGTGCATAATAAAAAGTAGTGGCAACAGGAGTGGCGTCGGTTCCAGCGGTACTAACCTGTGCTGGCACGCCGCAGCTATTAACACTTTTTACGGCAACGTTGCTATTATCAGCGGGCAAAATGCCGTCATCAGCGCGAAAAGTGCCGTCAACGAGTAAATTATCCTGAATACGCTGGTCGGCAACAACAAAGGAAGTTGCCGCGACAAGCGCGGCAATTCCCATAAAGATAGTCTTAAACATCTTCATATTGTGATTTTCCTTATTTAAAGACCAAGATTAGCAGCCGGACCGGGAAACTTAACCCCTAGAAAATATCCGACCACCAACAAAATAACCACCATAAACATCTTAGGCATTTTGTTAAAATCCTTAATCTAGAGTATCAGCGATATGTCTGAGAATGAGTGTCCATAAAACGGAGATTGCAATAAGCAATCCGAAAAACAGAAACCATCCCGTTGCATCCATTTCATCGCTGAAAGGTTGACTATACCAGTTTTTGATATTTTCCCACATAGTTGAAATTCCTCCTATGCGGTATTTATTGTGCGTAAAGCGAACCGGCCTGCGTAACCTGATTGATAATCGCCATTGCTTCATAACCGACAAGCAATTGCGACGTTGCACCAGCAACCGCAGACGGGTTTAGCACCATTTCCATATTACCATACTGAATAGTATTAATAGGTTTCTGTCGGAAATCAAAGTAATAAACACCAGCCGGATAATCATCGCTAATCAGGTTACGACCACCTAGGAGAGTGGCAATAAAAGGATCAAGATTAAAGATATTGGTATAATTGGCAGAGCGCAAAGCCCAATAGTTTACGTCGGTTCCGGGATTAAGAGTACCACCTTGGTCAAAAATAAAGAAAGTTGAAAGGAAGTCGCGGAAATTGGCATAAGGAATAACATTATCTTGCGCGACCGCAAGAGCCTGAACCGCTGTATTATTGATAAGATATGCCTGCGACAAATCCTGAATAGGCAGAATAGGCCCGTTCTGTCCCATGGGAACCTGATCTAGATAGTTCTGATAAGTCCTCACGGTCATTTCAACAACGCGACCAAGTTCCGCGTTATTGGACTGATAAACCGCTTGCACAGGATTTCCAGTAGAGGCAACAAAGAAATTTGGATTGACAGTCATTTGCAACTGGAAAGTGGCATTAACGGTAGAGGCATAAATACCACCGCGCAAATCCGTATCGGAATATGCAATGGGAATTTCGTAAAACATGCGAATAGTCTGCACGCCAGCACCAAATGACGTTGGCGCAACCATTACATCATAGTTGGAACCAATATCAACGGGACTGTCATTGGTATAGGCCGCACCAAATGCCTTGCCACGGCGCGCCGTCGCCAGCAAATGCATATGCCAGCCAGCCGTATTGATACGCTGATTATTGCTAAGATCGGTAAGGATAATATTAGAAAGAATATTTGCCGGTCCAAGCGCGGTTCTATTCTGAGTATCGGTTGCCGCCGCAGAACGTTGCACCGTCATAAGAATTTCAACATAAAGTTTCTTCACAAATCCAACGTTTCGCAGCGGAACATTAATAACGGTTCCGGGAACATTAACGTTGAATGTCTGAACATTGATTTGCTGCCACATATTCAGTCCGTTCGCCAATAGAAGCTGGCGAGCCTGAAAATTCATAGCGGCCAATTCCGTATCACTAGGGCCACTAGGCTGCATTCCGGTCATACGAGCCATATGTTAAATTTCCTCAACATTATTGGAAGGATAAATATAATAGAGCGCCATTGCCGCTATTGCAATCATCAACGCAACAATTACCCAATTAACAGGATTAGAGACAAGCGCAAAGTTGATTGGAAGATATTCTTTAAGTTTCTCCATTATTCCGACCTATATGTTTCAATGCCTTTCATTACCGCACCGATAGCTAGTGCGCCAATGGAAGCCATAAGAACTACAGTAATCCAATTAACAACATTCCATTGCAAATAAAACTTATCCATATCGTTTCCTTGGCGTTAGTCTACTGTTAATTTCCTCTTGAATTTCTTCCGGCTTTGGAACCGGACTTAACAAACAATGGAAATCGCGACCAACATCATACCAATGACAATGGTAATCATCTAATCGCGCTTCTAAATCAGCGTCAGAATGTATAAAACGCTTTACTTTCTTTCTATCCTCTTTGTCATTAAGATGAAAGACGGCAAAGAAATCCGCTTCACTAAATACAAATCGTGAAATCCAGCTTGGTCGTTGTGTGAGCGCAATGACCGGTATTTTCTTTGAGCGACCTTGTGTGAGTATCCCCTCAAACGCGCCGCGTTCTGGAACCATATAGGCCTCATCTAAGTACAATCCTATATTTTCGGTTTCCCATGCGGCATGTAACCAAGCTTCCATATTTTCATCATCCAATTTTGGTTTTGGATGAATAATATATAAACCCGGTTGAGTGGGAATACTTTCTTTCAAACTTATCTCGCGAATGCGGTCAATTCCGTTCAGGAGTTTGTCGCCCTTGTAGTCTATCATTACATAAGGTTGTTTGTCAAATGGCGCTTTGCTAAGTATCCATGCACCTAACACAGTTTTCCCGCTTCCAGTTCTACCCATTATAGATATTCTCTGGCTATTTGTAGGCAACCGAAACTGTGAAACGGGATTTTTCATTAGTCAGGGTTCCTTACGAGTTGCCAATAAAGCCACCAAAGAAAAGCGCCGCCAGAAATAAGAAAACCTGAAACTTCGGCAATAAATGCCTCTTGCTCTATTCCGTATCGCGCTAGAAGTGGTCCGCCCATATACGCGCCAATTCTAACCAACTGTTGAACGGTTGACTTGGTTTCCGCGCTAATCTCTTTCGCCATGACTATTTTCCTTGTGTTCTCTGAAACGCTTTTCCATTTCACTCTTAGTAACAAATTCCATATACATAAGTAATTTCAATTCTGATAAGGAATTATTTAGCCTCCATAAAATGAGAATTAGAGGGATTACTGCAAACTGCAACAAAAATTGTAGAAATGGCAATAATCCCTCTATATTCATGTTGAGTATTTTCCTTCAAAAATCAATTGCGCTTCGCGGGTTCGTCGTCCTATAATTTCCGGCGGTTTTCGCCATTGCATGAATGCTTTACGTGCCGCAATCATATCTCCATTCAAATAGTGTTTTACCCAACTGGCGCGCTTGATAGCGCCAGTATTGAAATGAAAAGAAACCGCGCCGTCGAATGCATGTTGAGGAATAGACGGCATGACGCTAAAAACATCGGCTTCATATTTTACAATATCGCGTGCAAATATTTCTTTTACTTCATCTGCGGTAATAATCATGCCGGCTTTGGGATATGGTGCTCCCGCCGCCGCCGTATGACCTATTCCGATTGTCCATATTCCTTTGGTATCTTGATATGCTTTAGTACGAATACCTTCGGACCTAATAATTTCATGTAGTCCGCGCGCGCTAACTTTATTTGTAGCGTTAAATTCATACATTTCTTCAAGATCAACATCTTTCTGAAACCAGAATTTTATAGCGGCAATAGTTTTAGGTCCGCATATTCCATCTGCCACTACTCCCAAATATTTTTGAAAATCTCGTGGCGTCGTCATTGCACCAATCCCTCTTGCATAATCGTTGTTTGCGCAAAAACACTGGTATCGGACATGTCAGGTTCTTCCTTTTCCAGTCGTTTGCGCTCACGAATAGCATAAAGTCTCGTGCCATAAATCAATACCAGCACTTGAATTAGGTAATACCAATCAAGCGCCTTAGCCGAAACTTTCGTATCATAATGGCGCGCGACGTTAGCGATGCCTTTTGCCAGTTTTTCGCTTTCATCAACATCGATTTCCAATTCTGGTATTTTTGAATATACCGACAACATTTGATGCGTTGAAAGTAGAATGGCAGAAATTGCATCGGTTTCTAACTGAAAATTCTGCGACGCTTTTTTGTTTGTGCTACCGGGCTTTCGTCCGCGCCGCTTGGGAGGATCACTTGCGCCGGGTCTACCGTCTCCGCCGTCACCACTGCTTCTTCCACTATCGCTCCCGGTATCTCCAAGGAAGGCGGCTGGATCGATGACGAGGGGTTTTCCCGGTTCAAATTCGATGCCTGAATTTCCGTTAGCGTCGCCAGAATGGTTTCCTGTGTCGCTCGCAGGTTTGCTATCTCCGTCTCCAATGACAGTTGCTTTTCGTGCCATTCGTCAATTCTCCTATTTGTTTCACCAACTCTGTTGCCTAGTTCCGTCATCATGGCGGCATCTGCTAATTGATTTGCCGCCTCTTGCGCCGCTTCGACTCTATTTTCTGCGTGTTCTATAGCAATTTCAGCCGCATTTTCGATAGCTGCGATAGTTTCAACTGTTGTTTCAGCGGCTTCGGCCGCTGCCGCCGCTGCCGCGCTAGCATCAACTGCCATTTTCGTTTATCCTCGCGTTCAGGATTGAAATTGCCTTTTCGCATATTTCAAGCCTTGATGTTAAAGTTTTTACTTGTAAAACTAATTGATCATATGGGATTTCCAAGCTTGGAACATAGTCTTTTGGAGTGCCTTGTTCCATTAATCCGCGCGGCAATTCCATGCCGCGCGGAATATCGGCTTTGGTAAGGTCCATCTTACCTAATACCAATCTTTCTTTCAAGTCTTTCGATACGCTTCATAATGCGCTTTACGTCATCTATAAGCTTATTAATTTCTTCAAAAATCTTGATTGCATCAATATCCTTGTTTTTCTTTTCTGACTTATTTTGCAATTCTGTCATAATTCAAATTCCTTATCTTTGTCTTTATCATTGATGATAGTATCTAACTTATCTTCAATTCTATCTAATTGTTGTTTGAAATCTCTAATGGTGTCTGTCACCATAGTTGCTTGTTCTTTTATCGCATTTGGATCAACTCCCATAGCTTTCAACATCATTGCAATACCAGACAATTTAATCTCCTATTCTGAAAAAGATTTGACCATGTAAAGCGGCCGCCACATTTTGTGCATTGCGCAAAGATACAACAGGATCACGCGGAATACGCCAATTAATTCCACCTATATTAATTAGTAC
>CAZTIN010000026.1:0-11703 GCA_964613525.1 uncultured Candidatus Saccharibacteria bacterium | reverse complement strand
GTAAGATTTACAATATCTTGTGGGTGTTTTGTCAATAGTGTATTTTCTTGCATCCCTAAAAACCCTTGCGGTATAATGGTACTTAAGAAGATCTTTCATCTTGTCGCACAAGGTCGGCTTTTAATAGTAAATAAATACATACATACATGAACAAGCAAGCCCTTGCTGATTATGTACATTCACGTGTAGGTGGTACCAAAGTTGCAGCTGAAGAGCTAGTAAACGGTATCATCGATGAAATTGTAAACACCTTGAAAAAAGGTGACGAAGTTTCAATCGCTGGACTAGGTATCTTTTCTGTAAAAGACCGCCCAGCTCGTAATGCACGTAATCCTAAGACTGGGGAAACTGTAAAAGTTCCCAAGACTCGTGTTCCAAAATTTAGAGCTGCTAAGGCTCTAAAAGACGCAGTCGCTAAATAGTCTTTGCTTATAGGTAAATTAGACCCTCTATCACTAATTTATCTCCTTTAAAACCCCCTTTCTCTGCCTGCCTGGCAGATAAAGGGGGTTTTGCTATATAATAGTATAAACATACATCAAAATATCATGAAAAATCATAGATCTCTTGGGCATATTACAGTACATCATCTGGTACCCAGGGCAAGAATTGGCGATTTTTATGGAACATTGTTCCATTTACCGAAAAACAAGCTTAAATTATGGGAGTTCAAGCATGCTGCTTGGCATGTATTATTCAAACTTCGAACAATTAGTGAAATTATTGCTTATTTAGATAAAAATAAATACCCATATGGTTATGGTGGAGCCGCATGGTTATTACTTTTCGGAAATAAAACATCTAAACAGGCTCGTAATTTACTAATAAGAGTAAGACGCATATCTCGCAAACGCTATATGGGTCTTGAATTTGATGAACTCTTGAAAGAAAAGGTTAAAAAGTACCACAAACAGTATTTTAAGAAAGACACTGTTAAAAGAATTGATATTTATTTAAATAACAGGTTTCGCAAAGCTTCATAAAAGCCCCATCTATAATGATGGGGCTTTTGGGTCAATGTCTTTGACTGACTAATCGTCCGCTTCTTGGCTTTTGTGATTGTTTTGGGGCTTCCTGTCCCCTGTGGTACGCAGTATTCTTCTGATGTAGGTTTTACTAGCACCTTTTGGTTTGTTTAGTTTAAAGTTCCTTTTTTTATCCATGCTATATAATATTTGTTTAATTTTAGAATAGCATAAAGTTATTAATTTATGCTAGCCCTTCCCTTTTTGCTTATTTTAAGCTAGTATACAAATACCGCAGGATTAATTTAGTGGTAGAATGACTGCCTTCCAAGCAGTATACAGGGGTTCGATTCCCCTATCCTGCACATAAAACACTTGGCCCGGATACATAGTATTCGGGCTTTAGTGTTTTACTGCATGGGAGGGGTATCGAAAACCGGAGGCGGTACACAAGACGAGTATCGCGAGTACTTGTCGCCGAGGTCGGGTCGGGACAGTGAGCTAGAATTCGAGATATGGCGAAGAATTATAGCCACTGATCGTGACCGATTCCCCTATCCTGCACAAATAAAAAGCGCCCTTATGGGCGCTTTTTTTATAAGTTTTTTGTTAGCTTATCCTTTCGGACTGTAGGTGTCTCAAGTATCTTTCATACCGGCCATCTTCTTTGCCTGGATGATCTGTTGTCATGTCTTCCCCCATGAAAATATAAGGGTTAACCAAGTATAGATTCTTGCTAATTAATCGATTCAGTATTCTACCTAGCCAGGTCTTCCTCTTTTGGTTTATGCGTATTAGGTACAAAGCTTTAACCATTTCTTTACTAAACGGTCCAAAATCTTCTAGTTCTACTATAATACTCACTCCTTGAGAATGCATATCACAGTTTACTATTTCTGCTATATACTCACCTTTTACTGTGCGTGTCGTATATTCGCAGTTAGTCTCATAGACTTTTACCGAAAAGTTTTTAAAATAGTCAGGTTCGCCTCCTTTTACCATAAGGCTTTCCTTGCGCAGGTCTTTACGAATTAATGGTTTCTCTGTTTTTGCTGCCTCTGTCATTTTTTGATTTGTTTAATGTTTAAGCCCGGGTTTAACCCGGGCTTGTAATAAATTTGTGAATGTTGATTTTAATTCGATGCCATTTCGCGAGGATCTTTTTTGGGATTAACGCTATCGGGCTTCCCAAATGTGTTGATTCTGTGGATCAGACTTTCCATACGCTCTTTCCTGTTGCCCAGAGGGTATATTTCTGGCGAAAGAATGTAGTAATTTGCTGAAAAGAAGCTTTTACCGTGTCTCTTAATTTTTACAAAGCCGACGGCTTCACAAAACTTCTGAGGCAATTCTTTTTTTGTTTTACAGATTAGGTTTATTTCACCTGTTCTACTTTTTGAACCAGCGACTTCTATATAGAGGTCCTCTGATGTTGATTTGCCTATAGGAGTTTCAATTTCCAGAACCTTAAGGTTAAATTTTTTACCTTTGATTTCAGTGCTCAGCTCTTGCTCAGCTAGTGTCGATTTTCTTTTGTTTTTTTGCATATATTTTAAAATAAGTTCTTTGTTATAGTAACCTAATTTTTTAATTTTGTCAATTATATAAAAAATCCGACATTAAGCCGGATTTTCACTGATGTAGATTAGAATAGTTGTTGATTTAA
Source organism: uncultured Candidatus Saccharibacteria bacterium (assembly GCA_964613525.1). GTDB lineage: Bacteria > Patescibacteriota > Minisyncoccia > Phycocordibacterales > UBA9973 > 2-01-FULL-33-17. The sequence continues at coordinate 9,072 of CAZTIN010000026.1, read as the reverse complement.
GCTGTGGCTGCTACGTTTTTACTTTCTATAAAAGTACCTGTTTTTGTAAGAGGGTGTGTTTCTTTGACGAATTTATTACATTCGTCCCAGCACTCTTCTATTTTTTTAGGTGTCTTTGATAGGTAGAATTTTGTGCAGGACCTGTCTCTTATTTTTCTGTCGATGGCAAGTCCCAGTTTGTAACCAATTCCCTCTGCATCTTTTTGGATTAGATGAGGGAATGATACTTCCATTTGATACTTTTGCTCGTCATCTTCTTTTTCTTTGTAGACAGGTCTACTTTCAATTGTTACCTCAATCTGGCCTGCTGCTGTGTTGATGTTTCTGGTAATGCTAAATTTTTCCATAAATTGCTGATTTTTTAAGTTAACTATTCTTTTGTTGTATTTAATTTAATTGTATATTAGCCATATAAAATAAGCAAATTTTGTATTGAATTAATTTAAAACTATGCTACAATAGGTCAATTCGGGGTGTAGTACATCGGTAGTATACGCGGTTTGGGACCGTGAGAGCCGAGTTCGATTCTCGGCACCCCGACAAGAAAATCTCCTAACGGAGGTTTTTCTTTTGGGGTAGTATTATAACTGCTTATAATCTGGCCGAAATCGAAAAGCTTTTCGTTGTGTATAAGGAATTCTATTCAGAATACACCGAAAAGGTGTACTGATCCTGTAAGGATCGATTCTATTTTTTTACTTACAGACACTCTCCTACTACTATATTTCTCTATAAGACACATACTAGTGTCCAATAGAAGCAAAATGTCTTTTATAAATCAAGTGTCTTATAGACTAAATAAATAGCCTTATTTTTAAACAAATCTGTGTATAAAGCTGGGGATTCTGGGTATAAGTAAGCCATTTATTTCCTATAACGGACATTAGTATATGTCCTTTATAAAAAGCCTGATAATAGACATTAGTCCTTTATAAATAAAATATGCTTATTTTATAAGGGTTTTATAACGGACATTTGATTTTATTAAAATAAAATAGAATTTTATTTTGAAAAGATGTGTAAAAGACATCAATTACGTTTCACGTGAAACAACTTTCTCTATGTTACATGTGTAACAGCCTACAAAGTTTCATATGAAACAGAATTTAGTCCTATTTGCTACCAAATATTGTGTCACGTGTAACATAAATATATAATATTATATAGATGCCTAAAGTTTTTACTTCAGAAAGACAAAAAATAGGTAAGCTAGGGGAAGATTTAGCTAAAAGGTTTCTCATGAAACACGGTTATTCTATATTAGAAGAGAACTATACCAAAAAGTACGGTGAAATAGACCTAATAGCTAAAAAGTCTGGAAAAGTTCATTTTATAGAGGTGAAAAGTATTGTTACACGTGACACAGGTAATAATGTGTCACGTGTAACAGGCTTAAATGTGCCACGTGAAACACCTAAACTAGTCGGGCAAGCATATAATCCTATGGAAAATGTCCATCCAGCGAAACTAAAGAGGCTTTCCAGGGTAATTCAGGTTTATTTAGTTACACATGAAACAGATAATTGGCAGTTTGATGTAATTTTGGTCAAAATAAACGAAAAGGACAGGGTGGCTCGCGTGGAACACATAAAAGACCTGGTTATATAAAAGTCTCACGTGAAACTAATCTAATTTGGTCACATATAAATGTACTGACGTACATTTTGCGCGACCCCACCTCGCGGTTTTTGCCTTTCGCTATACTCAAACAAAAACATCGCTCCGGTTCACAAAAAGCAAAAGACCAGAAGCAGTTCTGGTCTTTTGTCTTATTTGTGCACCTGCCAGGATTCGAACCCAGAATAACGGTTCCGAAGACCGCTGTGATATCCATTTCACCACAGGTGCATGTTTAAGACTATAGCAAATAATATGTAAAAAAGACAGGACTATAATTTGTTTTTTGCAATATTTGTGCTAATATATTCTTGTGTTACTACGCGGGTATCGTTTAGTGGTAGGACACGTCCTTGCCAAGGATGAGATAGGAGTTCGATTCTCCTTACCCGCACAAATTATTATTAAGGGTACGCAGGTAAACTGCTTTACCTGCACAGGAGAAGCGAAAGCATAGGCATGCTCCGAGTTTAAATAAACGAGGAGACGCCGAGCACGCGCTGTAGGCGAGATTCTCCTTACCCGCACAAAATTGTTACTAATTTATAATTAAACTTAATATTATGAAAAGACTATATAGAAGCGATAAGAACAAAGTTATTGCTGGAATTATGGGCGGAATAGGGGAATATGCCAACATTGACCCTGTTGTTATTCGTGCATGTTATCTGGCTATAACTATATTCAGTGCTGTTTTTCCTGGGATATTAGTATACTTACTATTAATACTAGTTATTCCTAAAGAGCCACGTTTTAAAGAAGCGAAAGCTGAAGAAGTTAAAGATAATGCCAATTAATACTACTAAAATACCAGAATTTGTTAAAAGTGTCTCAGCAGGGCTGGAAGACGCTGGTTTTTCTGCGTATTTAGTAGGCGGGTGTGTTCGTGATTTAATGATAGGTAGGGAACCTAAAGACTGGGATATTACAACCAGTGCTACTCCAGAAGATATAATAAAAATCTTCCCTAAGACAGTATATGAAAATGTTTTCGGTACTGTTCTTGTAGTAAACGAAGAAACAAGTGAGTCTGTTGAGGTAACCCCTTTCCGTAAGGAAGGTAAATATACCGACCGTCGTCATCCAGACAATGTAGTATTCAGTACTGATATACGAGATGATCTATCTCGTAGGGATTTCACTATTAATGCTATGGCGTACCGTATTGGTAACGGGGAATTAGTAGACCTGTATAACGGTCAGGCAGATTTAAAGAAGAAGATTATTCGCACCGTTGGTAATTCTGACGAGCGTTTCGGGGAAGACCCGCTGCGTTTAATGCGCGCTATTAGGTTTGCAGCTGAGCTAGGTTTTACTATTGAACAAGACGCAACTATTTCCATAGCTACAAATTCCGAGCTTATCAAGCATATTTCATTTGAAAGAATTCGTGATGAGTTCATAAAGATAATAAATTCTGATTCTCCAGCATTAGGAATAGATATGATGCGCAGGTTTAGTTTACTAGGTTCTATTATTCCGGAACTGTTAGATGGCGTAGGTTGTATTCAGGGCGGCGCTCATAAATACGATGTATACGAGCATCTTTTGCACGCTCTTCAGCACGCGGCTGATAAAAAGTTCGGTTTTCATATTAGGCTTGCAGCTCTGTTTCATGACATAGGCAAACCAGCAACACGCCGCCCAGGTGAGAAGAAGGCTTATACTTTCTACGGTCACGAAGTTGTAGGTGCGCGTATGGTCAAGAAAATAATGGACAGGCTAAAATTTTCCAAGTCTGACATTGAACTAGTTTATAAATTCGTGCGTTATCATATGTTCTTCTCTGATACAGAAGTCATAACTCTATCACCAGTGCGTAGGATGATAGCCAATGTAGGAGTAGAGCATATCTGGGAATTAATGGAAGTTCGTGAATGTGACCGCGTCGGTATGGCTAAAGCCGAAGCCCCATATAGGTTGCGTAAATACCACGCCATGATAGAACAGGCTCTTCGCGACCCTATATCTGTAAAACAGCTGAGAGTTAATGGTGAAAGTTTGAAAGAAATAGGTATTACTCCTGGTCCACGTATGGGCTTTATTCTGCTAGCACTACTTGAAGAAGTAATAGAAGACCCAAGTAAAAACACAGAAGAATATTTATTGGAAAGAGTCAGTGTGTTGGACAAGCTAACTGACATAGAGCTCCGCAAACTAGCAGACACTGCACGTAGTAAGAAAGACGAACTAGAAGAAGAAGAGATTTCCAAGCTACATGCTAAACATAATGTAAAAAAATAACCGAATGCATTTCCTGCATTCGGTTGTTTTATAAAGTAATTTTAGGTCAATAATTGTGCCTTTCTTTTTCAAGTTCGGTAATTTCTTGACTCCTTGTGCTTTGGATAGCGTCGCTTATTATTTTTAGCAGTTTATTTCTTCTGCTGTTTTCTATCCATGTGTTAACCATTGCTTTATAAGGCGATATTCTTATAACAGTACAGTCTTCATGCGTCTTGTCTTCGTAATAGAATAATCTACCTACTTTGTAGATTGTAAGACCTTCTTCTTTAGCTACTGGTAGAATTTCTATTCCACGCGCACGACTTTCAGGCATACCTCGAGCTATCAGCTCTGTAAAAAGTTTGTCTACCTTGAGCAGATTATTCTCTAGGTAAATTCTTCTTCGTAAATTCTTGGTTTTTCGCATGCTATCAATTTCTGCAATTAAAACCCATTCTTCGCCATTACCATTATGGTCAGGCTGATAGGTAACTTCCAGAGTGTTAGCAATTTCATTTTTGGTTAGATTTTTAGTTCTTTTAATGAAAAAATTGTTCCAAATAAAAGAAACGATGTTTAGTTGATCCATAAATATGTATATTTGTTTTGTTAAATAATACCTAAATAATCTATTTTTGTCAAACTAAAACCCCGTGCATTTGCGCGGGGTTCTATAATTATCTTTGGGATTTTTCTAACCTGCTACTTGGGCTGGTTCTTCCATTGATTTGTTGATCTCAGCGATTGTCTTTTCGATCTCATCCACCTTGTTGCCAATATTTGGGCATTCCGTTTCGAGTTTAGTACCGGGACTTTCTCTGAGTTTATGGTAGTGGTCTTTGATTGACTTCAAATAGCTTTCCAGCTGAGGTAGCAACCCGGACATTTCTCTTGTAACAGTGATTCTTTTACCGGATTCGTTGGATCCGATTATATAGAACCCTTTGCTGTTTAGATAGCAGTACATGACAGGTTTAAAGGTTGAGAAGTTGGCATAATGTATCAACCTGCTGTAATTCAAAGCCTTGGTTCCCAATTTACTGAAATTGTTTAGGGTTTCAGATAGTAAGCCTTCGATTTTTTCTGCAATTTCAGGCGCAAGGTCTGCATATTGAAGGTCTTTTGATTCTGTTGGTACAAAATAAACCTTTTTTTCTTCTGAGTCAAAGCCTATCATTTCAAGGGCTGGTGTGTGGGCTAATGTTTTGACAAAGTCAAACAGAGCCTGCTCTGGTGTAGTTGTTTGATTTTCCATACGTAATATATTGAATTTTTTCTTTATATTACGTTATTTTATAGGTTTTGTCAAATAAAACCTATTTTTTAAGCTTTATTTCTATTGGGCAGTGGTCAGACCCCATCACATCTGTATGGGTTACAAACCCTGTAATATTCTTCATAGCTTTCTTATTAGCAAAGAAATAGTCTATTCTCCAGCCAACATTTCGCCCTCGGGAAGCCGTCTTTTGGTCCCAGTATGTATAGACGTCAGTCTTTTTAGGGTAGAAATGGCGGAATACATCAGTAAAGCCGGATTTTACTACTTCGTCTAGCCATTCACGCTCTATTGGTAAGAATCCTGTGTTTTTAATATTTTCTTTTGGTCTGGCTAGGTCTATCTCGGTGTGAGCTGTGTTTACATCACCACAAAATATAACAGCATAGCCTGATTTATCCAGCTTTTTAACTTTCTTTAAGAATTCCTTATAAAAAGCTAGTTTGTATTCTATACGGTGTGGGCCTTGGCCACCATTAGGGAAATAGCATGTTATTAGAACTGTTTTACCAAAATATGCAAAAATACAGCGTCCTTCTATATCAAACTCTTCTTTACCTAATTCTTCTACTTTGTCCGGTAATATTTTGGAATACATTGCTACACCGCTATAGCCTTTGCGTGCACGTGATGATACAAAATGGCAAAAATAGTCATTCATTTCCTTTAATTCCATAGGTAATTGATCTATTTCTGCTTTGGTTTCCTGCAGGAATATTATGTCGGGTGATTCTTTTAGTACCCAATCAAAATCGCCTCTTTTATGGATGGCTCTTATTCCATTAATATTCCAAGACATTATTCTCATCATATTTGTACAGTCTATCATACATAATGTATACTATGTATATGGAAAATACTCACCATCATCGTTACGCATTCCACTTTAACGTATTAGTAGTGGTTGCTTTTTTGGCTCTTATTTCATTTGGAATATTTGAGACAGTTTCTTCACAAACAGGCGGCGACCCTTATGCTCCTAATAATTATGGTTATGTAGATTTTAGTCAATTCGGTGCACCAGTAAACGCTAGTAATACCAATACCGGTAGCGCTTGGTGGGGCAGTGGTAATGCGGATAGGACTACTCAGGGCGGCGGCGGTGTGTCTACAGGCTCTGGCACTGGTTACGGTACTGGTACCGGTAATCAGTATGGTGGTAGTAATAGTGGCAGCTCATACTACGGTAATACAGGTAGTTATTATAACAACGGTGGTATAGTTGACGGCGGTGCTAATCGTACTCAGGGCGGATATATTCAGGGAGCAGGTCAGGGTATATATGGCAATGCTGGTATTGTAGAGTCAGGCGCAGTGCTTAATCAGGGTAGTTACATTAATACAGCAGGTCAGGGTGTTTATACTGGACGTTATCTTAATGAAACTCTAGCTTCACCATCCCAAGAAATAAGGCAGGCTAGTACTACTAGTTTTACTCACTGTCAGTTCATTACTAAATATCACAAATTTGGTGACCGTGGTGGCGACGTCCCAAAGATTCAGCAATTCTTAAAAGACCGTGGTTATTATAAAGGAAGGATAGATGGTGTATATGGTATATCTACATTTCGTGCAGTTCAGGCATTCCAGCGTGACTACAAAGACCAAATATTAGACCCATGGGAATTTGATAACCGCTCTGCCGTAGAAGGTACTGGTATCACAAATATTTCTACAAAATACGCAATTAACAAAATGGTTGGTTGCCCAGACCCAGCTACAATAGTTCCTAAGACTGGCAGAATCTTAAACTACTAAATAATAAAACAACCCCTCGAGTCGAGGGGTTGTTTTATTCTTCTTCTTTATCTTTACTGCCTTTGCTGTGGAATTTCTTATGTACATCACGCAGATGCGCATCAGTAACGTGTGTATATATTTGAGTTGTGGCAATGTTGGCATGACCTAACATTGTTTGTACCGACCTGATGTCTGCACCGTTGGATAGTAAGTCTGTTGCAAAGCTATGGCGCAAGACGTGTGGTGTAACATGTTTCATTATGCCGGCTTTTGCTGCATAGTAGCGTATCATGCGCTGGATACTGCGTGGTGTCAGGTCGCCGTCGTTACGTGTCGTACCGTTACTACGTACTGGTGCGAATAGTCCACCGCCTAAATCTTTTCTTTTACTAAGATATTCTTTTATAGCACTGCGCGCGTCAGAGGATATGAATACTACACGAACTTTTTCACCTTTACCGCGTACGGATATCTCATCTCTGTCTAGGTTTATATCGCGCGGTAGGGAACACAGTTCAGATACACGCAGTCCAGTAGAGAAGAGTATTTCTAGTATTGCTTTGTCGCGTAGTGACTTTTCGTCTTTATCATTTGGGGCTTCTAGTATACGTTTTAGTTCGTCACCTGTTAGGAAGTCTATTTGCCTGTCGCGCATTTTAGCTAGGTCTATTTTGTCTGGCGCTAGTGCTGACACGCTACGTTTACCTAGGTATTTCAGGAACTGGCGGATAGCTATCAGGTAATAGTTCTGAGTGCTCTTCTTCATAGTGTTACCTCCGGCGCTCCTTGGGCCCATACCTTTGGTTGACCCAGGTAGTCTATTTAGGTATAGGCGGAATTCACGTATTTTATCTTCGTTAATATCCGATACATCTTTGATATTACCCCACTCGAAGAATTTAGTAATATATCTATTATAGTTATCAACTGTTTTAAGGCTTGAGCCACGCTCAATTTCCATGTGTTCTAGGAATTGTCTTAACGCATCGTGAGATTTCATATATATAGTATATCTTGTAAATTAGCGTCGCACAATAAAATCAAATCTCGCACGTAAATAATTTTTCCGCGCACTACCAGCCTTCCTACCCTCCCGTGTGCTCAAAATTACTTACGTGCTCGAAAAATAAGCACAGCCCTTGCAAAAAAACAATTTTTGTCGTATATTATCCCAGTATGTTAACACCAAAGAAAAAGCAAACTATTATCAAAAAGGCGCAAATGCACGAAGGTGACACTGGTTCATCTCACGTACAAGCGGCTGTTTTGGCACAGCGTATTGAAGAGCTATCTGGACACCTAAAGAAGCATCCAAAAGATAATCATTCACGTCGCGGTCTTATCAAGCTAGTATCAGAACGTCGCAAGCATGAAAAATATGCTGCTACTCAAAAGCCTGGAACAGGTGCAGGTACTAAAAAGCCAGCTAAGAAAGCTGCTTCAAAACCAGCTCCTAAAAAAGCAGGTGCTAAGAAAGCTTCTACTAAGAAGGCTGCTGCTAAAAAAGCTGCAAAGAAAGCTGCTACAAAGAAAAAATAGTTTTATAAAACAAATCCCTCACAATGTGAGGGATTTGTTTTATTTCTTTTTAGCTACTTTTCTACTAGTTTTTCTTTGTGGTCCACGCATTAGGAACTTGTTTGGGTTTTTACCTAGGTCAGTAAATTTATCTAATTTATCTATTAGTTTTGCAGAAGTTGAACGTGCAAAACATATTCCTTCGGCTTGAACTTCGTACCTATTCTGAATGTAGTCTATCAGCGGTATAAAATCTCCATCACCTGATGCTATTACTATTGCGTCTACTTTTTCAGCTAGTTTAACTGCGTCTATTGCAAGACCTACATCCCAGTCGGCCTTCTTGGAACCGTCTACGAATATTTGCAAGTCTTTGGTTTTTAGCTCTATGCCAGCGCGTCCTAGAGCATCGAAGAATTGTTTCTCATCACCAGCTTCGGTGGATATAACATAGGCTATAGCTCTTACTAATTGCCTGTCACCAACTGATTCTTTTAAAACTTCAGCAAAGTTTACTTTTCTTTTATATAGGTGGCGTGCACTATGGTATAAATTCTGTGCATCTATTAGCACTGCCACTCTTTGGTTCTTACTCTGATTTCCTGTCATAAATATAGATCTATTATACCATTTCCGTGCCCAGATAGGGTATATAGCTAATATGCTATAATTATCTAAAATTTACAACATTATGA
>CAZTIN010000025.1:0-11721 GCA_964613525.1 uncultured Candidatus Saccharibacteria bacterium | reverse complement strand
ACATTCACCAACACACATAGGATAAAACCACCCACAAAACACAAAAAAAATATGAAAAAGTTAGACAAATCATTTAAGTTAAATCCTCTGTATGAGGCAGACGGATATAAGCCTTCTCATAAAAGAATGCTTGCTGAAAATACAACAAGACTATATGGAACTTGGATTCCAAGAAGTCTAAAATACATGCACCCTTCAATAACAAAAATAATGAGCGCGGGTGAACAACTTGTTATTAGATATATACACAGTCACTTTAAAGAATTTTTCTTTGATCAGCCAATAACTGTTGCCCAGAAATTCACAAGAGACATGACCAATTACTTGAATCTTCCTTATGACGGCACACATTTTGAAGACCTACACCGATTAGGATATTTGCCATTTAAAGTCAAGGCATTACCAGAAGGGATATATACAAATCCAAATGTACCACATGCTACTTTTATAAATACAGTTGATGGCTATGCTTGGCTGACTCTTTATTTAGAAACAATGTTTTCAAAATTAGCTTGGCAACTACCGACGGTCGCAACAATTGGCGCCAAATTCAAACAAAATGCAGTAGAATGGGTAACTAAAACAGATCCTAATAATTTGTGGCTAACTGAATACATGTGTCATGACTTTCATAGTAGAGGAGGAAATCCTTTTACTTCTATTGCCGCAGGAATTGGACACGCTTTGAGTAATATAGGCTCAGACACGTTAAATGTGATTGAAGGTGCCAGATATTACTATGACGTGCCAGAAGAAGAGGTTTGCATTAATTCTGTAAATGCATCAGAACATTCCGTTTCAACTACAAAAATATTTACAGTAGGAGAAAAGCAAATGATTATCGACTGGCTAAAAGAGTTCCCAGCAGGCATTCTTTCGATTGTGGCTGATACTTTTGATTTATGGAAGCTAATTACAGAATATTTATCTGATCCCGAAGTTAAAGAATTGATTATGGCTCGTGATGGCAAGTTGGTTGTCCGTCCAGATTGTTATTCGGAAGACACGCTTTTTTTTACTAATTATGGATGGAAAAACATCTCAGACATAAAAAATGGCGCATTGGTTGCTCAAATAGAAGAAGACGGGAGTTATACATTTGTTAAGCCTAGTAAAATTGTGGATCAATTTTATGAAGGAGAGATGTATAAATATACAGATTTTCACGGAAAGATGGATTTAATAGTAACTCCAAACCATAGAATGGTTTATAAGCAGTTTGACAAATGGAAAGTAGAACAAGCAGAAGATCTTAAGCCAAATAACTATACCAAATCATTCTTAAGAAGCGCAAAAGCTAAAAACAAAAACAGAAAACTATCTTTCATAGAAAGATTAAACATTGCTTTTCAGGCAGACGGGAGTTATCAAACAGGAGTTAATTCAGCTATAAGATTTAGTTTTTCTAAAATTAGAAAAATACAAAGGTTAGAAAGCTTATTAAAAGAACACAATGTAGAGTATAAAATATATGATTTATCAGATGGTAGATGTGAGTTTAATATTAAGATAGAATCAGCATTGGTTTCAAAAGATTTTAATTGGGTTGATACGAGCGATTTGTGCTCAAATTGGTCGAAAGAGTTTATAGAAGAACTTTCTCACTGGGATTCATGTATCAGAAATGACGGTAGAATTAAGTTCGATAACACAAATAAAGACGTGGTTAATGTTGTAGATTTAATAGCGTTGTCGGCTGGATATGGCTGTTTAATTTCTGTATATGAAGACGTAAGAAAAGATATTTTTTCTAAAGTATATACAGCTAACATACTTTTAGACAACAGGCTGGGGGGTCAGTCAATTAAATGCGAAAAGATTCAGTATAAAGGCAATGTAGTGTGTGTTACTGTCCCTACAGGAAAGGTTATGGTAAAAAGAAATAGATGTACTATGGTTTGCGGAAATAGCGGAGACCCAGTTGATATTATCTGTGGAATTAACTCTAGCCCTATATTGGATGGAAAAGTAAAAACCCACACAGATCTAAGTGAATTAGGAATAGAAGGAACAGGTAAAAGAAGATTTGGTTCCGCGCAAATAACAGATGATGAATTTAAAGGAGTTATAGAACTTCTTTGGGAAATATTTGGAGGAACGATTAATGATCAGGGTTATAAAGTGCTTGATCCTCGGATTGGGGCAATTTACGGAGACTCGATCAACCTAGAAAGACAAATTCAAATCTACGAAAGATTAGCAGCAAAAGGTTTTGCCGCAAGCAACATAGTTGTAGGGGTAGGTTCTTTTTCATATCAATACATGACAAGAGATCAAGCTGGTTTTGCAGCTAAAGGAGCATGGTTTGAAAATAATGGTAAAGGCATTGACATTTATAAAGATCCTGTTACTGATGATGGCACGAAAAAATCATTGAAAGGATTGCTCCAAGTTGTTTATAACCAAGACGGAGAATTAGAGGTTATTCAACAATGCACACCAGAGCAAGAAGCAATTGGAGAGTTGAAGACTATTTATGAAGACGGTAAGTTTTATAACCAAACCACTCTTTCTGAAATCAGAGAACGACTAGCTAAAACCCAGTTGGCAAAATAGTCAATCAATTTTTCTAAAAAAAACTTCCAAATGACAAAATGGTTATTAAAGAGAAAATGGTTTCAATATTTCTGCGGATTAATTGTTGCGGCAATAATAATGCATATAGCATACAAACAAAAACGCGGCCTGACCAGAAAAGGAATGATTTTTTGCGTCACGATTGATATAATTTGGCATTTGTGGTGGATATTCATATCCTGCTATCTGTTTTGGTGGTTATTTTTCTCGCCAATTCCAGAAGGACAAGACATTTGGTTTGATCCTCCAAAAAATAAATGAAAATATTCATTGCCAATCAAAAATAAATAGTTTAATTTGAGCAAAATAAAATCTAAAAAAAATGACAACAACATTAATCTTGGTTTTTCTGAATATCCTATTAATAGAGGTTATTCTCAGTGTGGACAATGCCAGCGTTTTGGCTGTAATCGTAAATAAAAATTTAACCGATGAAAAAGAAAGAAGTAAAGCTCTGAGATATGGTATTTTGGGTGCTTATTTGTTCAGAGGTTTATCATTGTTATTTGTATCTTTCATTATTTATAATCCTGAGATCGGTGCGTGGTTTAAAATTCTTGGTGGGCTTTATTTGTGTTACTTGTTTTACGATCATATTAAGCCAAAAGAAGAAGAGTCGGAAGATCAGCCAAAGGGAGGATTTGTTGAGCGTTTTTGCAGAAAAATAGGTATCAGTAATTTCTGGACTACAGTTATCATGGTGGAGTTCTTAGATATTGTTTTCAGTATCGACAACCTTGTTGCTTGCGTGTCTTTGAGTTCAAATATTTATGTGGTTTGTGCGGCTGTATTCTTGGGGATATTAGCTATGAGATTTGTTGCGAAATATTTCAGTTCTTTATTGTTAAAATACCCGTCGCTTGAAAGATCAGCATTTCTAGTTATTCTATTGTTGGGTGTGAAAATGTTTTTAGCAGGAATATTTGATTTCTTTCCAGAAACCAGCATTCATGAAATTTTGAATGGGCACTACACAGACGTTGTATTTTCTGGGCTGACATTGTTTGTTTTTGCTCTCCCAATCATTAAACATAAGTTTTCAAAATAATCAAAATTTAATTTAACAAAAACCTTCTGGGCGGAGGAATAAAACCCACAAACAAATAAATATGGAAACAGCACAATCAATTAATTTAGCCAAAGGTCAAAAGGTCGATCTAACCAAAACAAATCCAGCGGTAGCAAAATTTTCTGTTGGTCTTGGATGGAATGTAAACAGCGCGGTCGGAAATGAGTTTGATCTTGACGTATCTGCATTCATCTTAGGTGAAAATAAAAAACGAGTAAGTGATTCTCATTTTGTTTTCTACAACAATTTGAAATCACCAAACGACTTTGTTACTCACACAGGAGATAACAGAACAGGCGCAGGTGACGGTGACGACGAATCGTTAATCGTTGATTTTTCAAAAGCAAAACCAGAAGAAAAATCAATTGTTTTTGTAGCGACTATTCATGAAGCAGCCGCAAGAAATCAAAATTTCGGACAAGTAACAGGAGCGTATATTCGTATTTGTGACGCTGCAACTGGAAATGAGATCATGAAATACGATCTTAATGAAGATTTCAGCGTAGAGACCGCTATGGTTTTCGGAGAGCTTTACGAAAAAGATGGCCAATGGAAGTTCAATGCGTTTGTATCTGGCCAAAAAGCGGGACTTGATGCTTACTTAGCACAATACTAATTATGGCTATCGATTTACAAAAAATCGAGCTAAGGAAACAAAACGTCATAGACCTGAAAAAATCTTCAGGTCTTGGCGCTTCCTTTAAAGCTCAGGTGGTTCTTGCTCTGGATTTTTCTGGATCAATGTCAGGACTTTACCAAAGTGGAGTTGTTCAGCGCGTAGTGGAAAAACTACTTCCATTTGGGTTAGCATTCGATGATAATGGAGAGGTGGATTTTTATTTGTTCGAAAACGGATACAATAAACTTCCTGAAAACATTACACTTAAAAACCTTGAAGGATATATTGACAACAAGGTTATGGGTAAATATCGAATGGCGGCAACAAGCTATGCCCCTGTTCTTAATGGCATTCATAAAGACTTCAGCGCGGGAACATCAGGCGGCGGATTCTTGAGTAAGCCAAAGGCGAACAAAATGACCGATCCTGTTTACATCATCTTTATAACAGACGGGGAAAACGATGATCGTTCAGCAACCGAAGACGCAATCCGTAAATTATCCAGAGAAGGATTTTTTGTTCAATTCATTGGCATTGGTCATGAAAGATTCTCGTTTTTGACAAAACTGGATGATTTGTCAGGCAGATTGATTGATAATGCGAACTTTTTTAAAGTTTCCGATATTGATCGAATGTCAGATGCAGAATTGTACAATGGATTAATGGCTGAGTTTCCTCAATGGACGCAATTAGCTAAATCTAACAATTTAATATAAAAGTATGTCAGTAAATCTTGAAAAAGGTGCCAAAATCAACCTAAAAAAGGGTGACGGTACAGAGTTAAAAAGAATCTTTATGGGTCTCGGATGGGATCCAGCAGAAGGCACTGGTTACAGTGGATCATCCATTGATTTAGACGCCTCCTGCGCCATGTATACAGAAAATAAAGAATTGGTTGATGTAGTGTCCTTTACTAAATTAATCAGTGATGATGGAAGCGTCAGACACAGTGGTGATAACTTGACAGGCCAAGGAGACGGGGACGATGAGAAGATAAACGTTGATCTATCTACAGTTCCTGATCGGGTAAAATCAATTGTATTTACGATAAACTCTTTCAGAGGACAAACATTCAATGATGTAAAAAATTGCTTTGCCCGTGTTGTTGATACTGCGACCAATCAGGAAATTTGCATCTACAAATTAGCGGAAAAAGGCGCGCACACAGGTATGATTATGTGTAAAATATACCGCCATAATGGTGAATGGAAAATTAATGCAATGGGACTTCCTTGCAACGGGCAGACCATTCGTAATATCTCACCTCAAATAGAAGCCGCACTTTAGTATGGAAAAAGATCAAAGTATTCTATTGGCATATTGCAGCACATGCAGGAGAAATCCTTGCATCTGTGATTCAGGAGATGACGACAGATCAAAAGTAACTTACAGACTTGTTAAAATCTATCATGAAGATTAGCATAGATTGCTGGGGGACTCTTATTAAGAGTTCCCCAGACTTTGTGAGAGCAAAGAATCAGATGATTAAAAAATTATTTGACGTAAAACAAGAATGGATTGATGCATGCTTTGATTTAACAAAAAAACAGTTAAATAATATTATTGAGGTTACTGGATGGCAACCTGAGCAAGACATAGCTTTCAGATTGTTGCTTACAAAATTAGCAGGAAGAATTGTTGACGCTTCTGAGATTGACGGTTTTAAACAGGAATATCAAATGTTAGCTATGCACAACAGTCCTCAGATATTTTCTGAAGAAACCATTGAATACGTCAAAAAGTTAAAAGAACTCGGGGATTTGTACATTTCATCAAATACAATTTTTGTAAAAGGATTTGTTCTAAAAAAAACATTAGAGGATCACGACATCCTAAAGTGTTTCAAAGGGTTCGCTTTTAGCAATGAAATGAAATTTTCAAAACCACACAAGTTAATGTACTGCGGATCTAATTTTCATATCGGAGACAATGAAACAACCGACGGTGAAGGTGCTTTTTTAGCTGGATCTCAACCAATTATTATCAATTCAAACAACAAAACAATAAAAGATGCGTACGATTTCATTAAACAAAACGGATAATTTTGATGCTGAATTTTGTGAGGCATACTCAAAATTTAAGCACGGAAGCAAGACTCAGGCGCGGCAATTTGGCAAGCAAGTTTCTTCAGTATGTGATTTTGAAAAGGGAGATAAACTAATATTTTATTCAGCTCCATTTAATAATATTCACACCGCATCAAACGCATTTAAAGATTATCTTCTTTCTTTTTGTTCGGAACAGTTCATGCAAAAAGAAATCACTATAAAACAAGGTAAGATAAATCGCGAGTATTCCTACGATGATGATTACGGAATGATGTCAAAAGAGGAACGGAAGCTTGCAATTTCTTCAGATCTGTTTCATATTGACAAAACCTTTATCAATGAATCCGACACATTGGTTTTTATAGACGACATAAAGATCACTGGCAGCCATGAAGAGAGAATAAAAGAACTTTTGGAGAGAGAAAAAATTTCCAACAAAGTAATATTCATCTACATTGCTGAATATACAGGAAACAATCCTCAAGTAGAACATCACTTGAATCATGCTGTAGTTAACAACCTGAAAGACATTAACGATATTATCCGAAACGAAGAGTTCATATTCAACACAAGAGTTGTGAAATTCATTTTAAAAGCCGACATCGAAAACTTTGTGAGTTTTATTACTTATCAAAGCCATTCATTTAAAGAAACTCTTTTTTCATTGTCGATTTTGAATAATTATCACACAAACTCAAAATATAAGACTAATTTCGCTATTTTAGATAATCTTCTGTAAATAAAATAAAAAATAATTGAATTATTGTATTGTCAATCAAAATATTTTGTTTTACTTTGGCTCACAAATCATAAAAACCTCCATAAAAAATGGTAACAAAATCAATTAAGCAACTTGAAACAGAGTTAGCAAAAAAACAAAAAGAAGCTAAGGCTTTAGAAAGCAAAATTCTTGCTGAAAAAGAAAAGAATAAGCCAAGATCTATCATGGATAAGGTAAAAACCATGAAGGACGTTATTAGAATAGCAAACCCAACAGCGGAAGAAAAGAAAGTCATTGATTATTCAGGCAAAAGCAAACGAATGTTATTTGCGAAACATTTTCTTGTTCTGTCTTTGATTTCTGAAGTACTAAACGAGGGTTGGGAGCCAAAAATGGACGGCTCAGATAAACGTTATTATCCTTGGTATGCGGTTTCGTCGGGCTTCGATTTCAACGCTGCGTTTTGCGCTGATTCGGATGCGGATACGGGTTCCGCTTCTCGCCTTTGCTTAAAGAGCTCAGAATTAGCCGCCTACGCAGGCAAAACATTCAAAAAAGAATACGAAGCAGCAATTAAATTGTAAAAAATGTTGTTCAAAAAGAAAAATATGAAAAAGCAATTAGCAATGGATGAAGAAACAGCAAAAAGACTGTATCCTTCGTCACCTAAGGAGTTCAAAGAAATGCTTGAAGAAAGTTTTGGAAAAGAATTTTTCACACAAAAAATTTCAGATCGCGTAAAAAATTATGATGACATTTTAGAAATTCATGGTGTGCGAAAATTGGCTGATGAAGTCAAGATAGAGGGATTCGACGATGCGGAAAATAAATTAGTCCAAAATTTGATTAAAAAAATCCGAATTTGCAGAGCGTACAGAGATGGTCGCCCAGCCCCAAAGCGAGGAGAAAAGCGTTATTATCCTTGGTATGCGGTTTCGTCGGGCTTCGATTTCGGCCATACGACTTACGGTGATGCGTATGCGGATACGGGTTCCGCTTCTCGCCTTTGCTTTTTGACCAAAGAAGACGCGGATGATTACAACAAAAAATTCGGCCAAACAATTGAAAAAGACATCATCGACGTGAAATAATTTGGTGCGAAGCACCTCGATTTTTTAAAAAGGTTGCATTCTGTTAATGAGGCAGTTTCGTCGGGCTTCGATTTCAACAATACGAATTACGATGATACGAATGCGAATACGGGTTCCGCTTCTCGACTATGTAATATTTGGATTAAAAAAATACAGAATGAACCCCACCAACACGGTGAAAAACAAAGATTAAAGTATGGGTTATTAGTACGGTTTTTAGGAAAATTACCCGCATAAGCAAAGGCGTGATTAGTGAAAAGGTTTGGATATTTGTACGAAAAGATAATTAGCATTGAAAATCTTGAATTAGCGGACTTAAAAGCAAGAAAAGGAAAGTCAAGGCAACTCTGCATAAAAAGGCACGACAAAAACAGGAGGGAGAATATTATAGAGCTAAATCAGGTTTTGGAAAGAAGGGCATATAAAACCTCTCATTATCATACGTTCAAAATTTTTGAACCAAAAGAGAGGATTATTTTCAGTTTGCCATATTTTCCCGACAGAATTGTTCACCATGCTATTTTAAATGTGATTGAGCCAATATTTGTTTCTACTTTTACGGCTGATACATATAGCTGTATCAAAGGCAGAGGAATACATTCGGCTGCGAGTAAATTGAAAACAGCAGTCATTAAAAGAGAAGAAACCAAATACTGCCTAAAGATTGACATAAGAAAGTTTTATCCGTCAATTGATCATGATGTTTTAAAGAGTCTTCTGAGAAAGAAATTCAAGGACAAAGATTTGTTAAGACTGATTGATGAAATAATCGATAGCTCAGATGGTGTGCCAATCGGGAACTATTTAAGTCAATTTTTGGCTAATTTTTATTTGACATACTTCGATCACTGGGTAAAGGAACAAAAAAAAGTAAAGCATTATTTCAGATATGCAGATGACATGGTTTTCTTTTCACGCGACAAACCGTCTCTCCATAAATTACTATTTGAGATCCGAATATATTTAGAACAAAAATTAAAACTAACATTGAAGAATAATTATCAAATATTTCCGACCGAGATTAGAGGTGTAGATGTTTTGGGATATGTTTTCTTTCCAGACTACACCAGAGTTAGAAAAAAGATAAAGCAAAATTTAGCCAGAAGAATAAAAAAGAATTTTTGTAATCAATCAATTGCATCAAGTCTTGGATGGTTAGATCATGCAAATTGTGTAAACCTAAGAAATAAATTGGTTTATGGAAAAAGTTAAAAAATTTTCAGACTTTGGTGTAAAAATCGATGACAAAAGATTTGTTGGGGATAAAGTAAAACTACACAAAAATCTGAATGTGGAAATAGTGGTTCATGATTTTGACATAAAGCCTTCAAAATATCCAGAAAGAGGCAGTGCGGATTGTCTTTGGCTTCAATTGAGTATAGACGGTAAAAAATGCGTGTCATTTTCGGTCTCAAAATATCTAATTAAAATGATTCAGCAAGTGCCAAAAGATTCTTTTCCTTTTTCAACAAAAGTGATAAATAACAACGATCGATTTGAATTTACATAAAAAACAAACCAATGCATAAAAACTGGTTCAAATTTACACCTGCTGACTGGATGATGGGTAAAATCCAAAGGTGCTCTCCAGAAGCAAGGGATTCGTACGTGAGGCTTTGTTGTATTTACTGGAATAAGCACTGTAAAATGACAATAGCAGACACAGTTTTAGAGATAGGCCAGCTATTTTTTGATGAGTTGACTTCAAAAAATGTAGTTGAAATAGTTGAAGACGGAATTGCAATAAAGTTCTTGTTGATTCAGTACAATGAAATAGCTGAAAAAACAGAAGAGTCCAAAGGAGAAAAAAAGAAAACCACTAGAAGAACTAAAACCGCAGAAGATAAAACTCCACTCACATTAGAAGAACAGATGTTTTTGGATAGATTTAACGAAATCCGACAACAAATAAGGGGCGGAATAAAACACAATCAAAGAACTCTTTCAGAATATGCTCGGAAAAATCTAAAAAAAATTTGGGCATCTAAATACACGAAGGAGGAAATTGATCATGCTACAACAGCTATGCTATTGTCTGAATGGCCAAAAAGAACAGGAAACGACACGCCAGACCACCTTTTGATAGAAAAAAACTTTATACGTTACAGAAACATTGAATCAATAAAACAAGCACAGAGTGATGGGACAATCAAAGCTACCAGAGAAGATAAATGGAATAGCAGAGCAAATGAAATCAGAGAACAACTTGGATGCGGCGGCTATTCAGGAGATCTCAACTATTCCGACAGTCAGGGTGATTCAATTAGCGAAATCCCTACCGAAGATCAAGACATTTGGACGGAACTTCAGAGCTAAGGCGTTTGTTGAACTTTCAGAGTTAATGTTTGCTTGTGCCAAAGCATGCGGCGTAACTGACCCTCCTTCGACAGAAACGCTTTTAGAATATAGCAGTTACATTCAAAGAAGATTTGGGGAATTAAACGCATCAGAAATAAATGAAGCCTTTGATTTGTTTTGTGCTCAAAAATTAGATTTTCAAAAAGATTATGTCCACGAGTTCAATTCCCTTTTTATTGGCAACGTCCTTTCGGCATACATCCGATATAAAGAGCAAATGATTATTCAGGCTAAAAACGCGCCTAAGCCAAAGCCTGCCCAAAAGTCAGAAGAGGAAGTTAAATCAGAACAACAACAAAGATCTGAATTACATCAGAAAGCAATGGCGGTTTTTGAAGAACTTCTTTTCCCGCAGTTTATTCTTTACAAAAAAAGTAAAATATACAAATGGACTGAACTTGATGAAAAGATCCTTTTTCAATATCTCGAAGCAATAAAAGTAATTGACCTGACTACTCAGGAAAAGATAGATTTTGCTTCCGACATGGAAAAGAAACTCAGACTAGAAATATCATATTTAGTAAAGCAGAAATTAGCTAGATTCGACAACAAGACAAGTAGCTTTGTTATTGAACCGTTTTTTTTAAAAAAACGATGTCAAAGTGAAATGGTAAAGCGATGGATAATGGAGGCTGAAATGACAGATGAAAATATAGTCCAATTGATTAATGATAAATTGAATCAAAAATAATTGGATAATTCAGTAAAACCCGAAAATATTAAGATATAAATGATTGTACTTGGATTTATAATAGCGATTCTGGGCGCACCTTATTTTGCTTTGTTTTTAATTTTAGCGGAAACTGAAAATTATATTTCTGCTTTTATTATGTTTTTAATTTCCATGTTAATTGAAGACAAAAAACGACAATAATGAGCGACGATATTTTGAAAAACTTATCCGACAATTTAAGTTTAAACCTGAAAAACGGGAGCCCGAAGTTTTTCGAACCAGTAAGAGATGAGACTGGTAAAATCGTTGCAATAAAAGTTCCTAAAGAGAATTTTCAAAAACTCACCCCAAGAATGCACTTCCTGATGTTTCTTCATACAGTACCACCATACAAAATATCATTTTCAATGACAAAAAAAGCTAGAGAATACGCGATCAAATGCCACAAAGAAACCAACCATAGATACGATGGTAGAGAATATTTCGTACACCTACAAATGGTTGTTGATGTCGCCCATCAATTCATTCACTTAATACCAGAATATGATCAACAGGTGGTTCTAAG
>CAZTIN010000024.1:8101-12548 GCA_964613525.1 uncultured Candidatus Saccharibacteria bacterium | reverse complement strand
ATATAGAAGTCCTTTTAATTTATCAGCACGCTTGCTGTTCATCTTTGTTGAATTGTCTGAAACTATCTGCATTGATAGGTTAATTTAAAATGTGATTAATTTTTGAACTCGTCTTCAAGAAATTTTAGAACTTCAGGAAGTGTTTTGAATGTGTATGTTGTTTTATCACAGATTTCTGAAACCGAAAGTTTTCTGAATTGGTTATTTTTATCTACTGGTTGTAAAATATCTGAACCTTGTAGCCTTCTTACCTCTGTATCCGATTGAGTTTCTTCCATGAAGATCCTTTGACGTTGTGCTTCTTTCCTTATGATATACTCATCATGTTCATCTGTGAGAACTGTTCTATCTGGAATAGTTACGATTATTCCATTTCCAACAAACTCGATTATTATTCTATTTTTGTTTTGATAAAATTCTTCCATGAGTTTTAATTATTTGAAGTTAGGGATGAAAAAAGAGAGTAAGCCAAAGCAAGGCTGATAGCTGTAAATATGAATATAGCAATCAGTTGGGATAAAAGAACGGAGAACCTGCTTTTATGTCTTGGCGCATAGAAATACATTTCAGAATCATTTTCCCTTTTCCTTCTTTCTTTTGCATCATCAAGAGCCTTTCGAAATTTTGATCTTTTTTTTGGTTCTGGCGATGACATTACTTACCCGAATTACTGATTAAAATCTTGTGTGCTTTTTTTGCCTGTTTTAAGGCTAATTTTTCTTCGTCTGTTTTTTTGAAAACGGAACGATCAATATCAACCTTTCTTGAATTGATTTCTCTGTTCACGTCAAATCTTCTTTGACGAATTGATTCTGCTTCTTTCGGATTGTGCATGCTCATTTTATGTGTTTTAAATTGGTTAAACAAGGTCTAATTTGTCTTTTATTGACAACCATGATTGGTTCAAGTGATCACACATTACTGTAGTGTCTACAACAATTTGTTTATTCAATTGATAGCAGTCATTTGCAAAAAGAGTATCGGTATGAGCCGTCAATCCCTTGACAGTTCTAAATGTTATTGCTCTGAAAACGTCCATGTGAATTAGTATGCAGCCTAAACCAGCGTGAAAAACAGTATTAACTTTTCCATTAAAAAACAATGGTTCTAATTCATCCACGAAACCGTGCACACCAAATCCACGAATAGTTCGATCTGTACCTTCTTTTAATTGAATCATTGCTCTACGGTTTTTTCCAAAGAAAATATCATAATTTCCAGCAATGATTGGTCTTTTTCTTGCAAGTAATCTTTCAATCACATCGAGCGGAGGAAGAACATCTGTTTCTAAATGGAACACCCATTCATATTTATGTTTTTTTGCATAATCAACGCATTGTTTGTGCGAATCATTTATTCGGGCATAAATGTCATTTGATTTTCTTACTGATTTTCTTATTGGAGTATAAACCGCTTTCACTCTTTCAAATGTATTCATGTAGTTTACATTTTCCATTGTGTCGGAATTGTCCGCAATGTAAATGTCAAAATTTGGGTAGGTTAAACTGATGATTCTTTCGTGCCATTCTTTCCAGCAATACATTTTTGATTCGTGTTGTGGCGCACACAAAAGAATTTTTGGGAGTCTGTAATTTTCCAACTGATGAAAGTTTAAATGAGAACAAGGCAAATTTAAACAAATTATTTTACTCGGCATTCATTTTTAATCAATAAAATAAAATGTTCATAAAATCCTAATTCATTGACAAAACACATAAAACACATTTAAAAGTTGAATACAATAATTTTTTTAGTCTTTATAATCCCCCCAAATTTGTCTCTAAGAATGATAGCACCTTATGTATGGGTGTGTATCCAAACATAAGTAAAGCATAATTTTTTAGTAAAAATTAAAATCAACAAAAAAATGGAAAAGAAATTAACAATCAAAGGACTATTAATTGCAAGTCTTCCAATTATCATCGGTGTTGCTGGTGGTATGTGGGTTTATGAACTTAGCAAAAAAGGAGTAGCTAAGATTTCAGGTCAGGCTTAGTAATTAAGTTCTTAAAAAACACAAAACAAAATGAACAACTACGATTATTTTAACGATGCGTATAATAGCGCAAACAACTTCTCAAATGCTAATGGTGCAGGTTGGGGAAATGGAAATCGTTGGGCGTCTTTCACAGATTCCAACTATAACTATATGGACAATGCTGGTGTAGGTATGCCGTCAAACGCAAACCCCGCAACTTCACTTCCATTCACATTTGTAATTAGTAACTCTACTACAAATGACGTGTCAAGCGTTGTATTGTTGGGATCAAACACCAACTCAGTTGGAGCAACCAACTTCGGAAACGTTGCTGCGATCACTATCACTATGCAAACTGGTGCGATCACTTACCAGTCTTTCTTGGAATCGGTTAAATCAAATCCTTTCAAAGTAGGTTTGATGCACTTGTCTTCTACGAATACAGTACAACCATACCAAGCATGGACATTTACTCAGGCTTATCCGAACGGACGCTCTCAATCGCTTCCTTTACAGCCTTTGGAAGATCCAAACCAGAATCAAGCTGGTGTAACAATCGTGAAATATCCGTTCTCAGTGAACGCTTATACATCATTGACTACAACAATTCTTGCTTCTGCTACACTTTATGTGCGTATGTTCCCAATGCAGGAATTAAACGTAGCAAGAGGTTTAGATGGTCTACCAGTAGACAAAGATTATCGTTCCCCAGATTTATACCAATTGCCACAAATCGGGTAATAACGGTTAATCTGTAAGAAGATAGCTAACTAAAACTAAAGAAAGGGGCGGGTACATTTTGCCCTCCCCTTTTCTTTTAAACAAAAAACTGGTAAGCAATGAATATTTACGAGTACACGGCAGTAAAAAATCCAAGAGGAGCAAGTGAAATTGTAGCCTCATATCGAATGAGGCCAGCAAGAGACCCAAGAGGTCTTTCGGCACAACTCGCAATGTGTGTAGCAAGAGGAGGAAAAGATGCGTTGAATAGTGTTGCTAAAGCTCATCCAGATTTTGATTTGATAAAGTCAAACATTGAAGAAGTTACACCAACAACTGTGGTTGTAGAAGAAAAAAAAGAATCTTTTTCAAACGCGTGTGGTTGCAGTTCATGTAGTGGGCAAAGCAATTTTAGCAATGCAAATGGTCAGGATTTAAAATCAGATGTTAATTCAAGATTAAAATCAACATCCACAGATACAATTGTAAATTTTGGATTTGTACTTATTGGATTAGTTATAGTTCTGAAATTGATTAAGTAGAAGAAATGAAATTTAGCGGAGACTTCAATAGAAATTTTTCAAATGCGAATGGTTCAAACAATTTGGACTATAAAAAAGATCTTATTTTAGATGAGGTGGCTAAATTAATTGAACTTGATAAGGGGGCAATTCTATCTACACTAAAAGATGCTGGTTACTATAATATCAGTCCTAATGTTTCAAAAAAGGAACTTATATTTTTAGTTGTTGATGCACTTTATGGCAGTGAGCAATTTAGATATGACATATCAAACCTTATAACAAAAGCAAATTCAACATATTCGAACGCTGTTGATCCTATATCTGCAATAGCAGCCGCAGTTGGAGAAGTTTTTAAGTTTGGTGGACAAGGATTTGCATTTGGTCAATCAAAGCAGCAAACAAAACAGGTAAAAGAGCAGACGGAGCAAGTAAAAGAGCAAACAAGACAGCAGTTGTACGATAAGTTGCTGATGGAAGAAAAAACAAATTGGATGCCAATAATTGTTGTTTCTGGTGTTTTGTTAATTGGAGGTATTGTTACATTTTTAGTATTAAGATCAAGAAGAAACAAGAATAATTCCTCACAAGATTAGAAATGGCAAAAAAACATGAGGAGCCAATTTTATATTGTCAAGTCGCTATCAATTGCGCAGGCATTAAAAGACCTCAATATTCAGATCAAAAAGTAAAGTATAAAAACTATAGAGCAGGGGAAACAATAAAGGGAGTTGAAATAAATGATTCTGATATTCCTACAAACTACATTCCTGCGATAAGAACAAAAGATGGGTTTGTAATTAACAGATCAAATCTTATGATTTTAGGAGAAGAACAGGATGCTCAAATCATAAATGATAAAGACGCCCCAGTTTCTGAAAGGTTAAAACAGAGATACAAATCTTTTTTGAATGCAGATGGAGCTAAAGGAATAGTTTCAGATCAAATGAAAAAGTCAAAATATTTATTAAACGGCGCAATAGCAGGAGGGGTTTTACTCACTATTTACGCAGTAATGAAAGGCAAAAATAAAACAGGTTATTTCATAGCTGGGGCAATTATAGGAGGATTCATTGGTAAGGCTTATGCAGCATTAAAAGAAGATTAAAAAAAAACACTAAGATGATCGCAGAAATCAGGGCAGTTTGTCCAAAAGGAGTTTCGGGTAATGATTTATTTGAGTTTAAAATAAAAAAACAAATTCTTCTACCTGTTATTTCAACAAAAA
>CAZTIN010000024.1:0-8091 GCA_964613525.1 uncultured Candidatus Saccharibacteria bacterium | reverse complement strand
GGAAAACAGTTATTCTTACAAGATAGTAAGGTAATAGGAAAGCCTGTTTTAGCTTCAATAAGAGACGCTAAATCAAAAAAAGTTATACAGCTAGAAGGCATTTTAGTAGAGGAAAAAGATGGTGATGTTTATGTTATTCCAAAAGAATTTGTAAAAGAAGACGAAATAAAGCCCATTGAAAGCGTAGTAAAAACTGCGGGAGAACTTTTCAAAGAAGCTGGATCAACTATCGAAGAAGTTTCTCAACCAGTAATCAAAGAGGTAGAAAAAATAGATACTGAGAAGACTTTAGGATTTACTAAAAAACAACTCCTAGTTATGGCTCTAACGGTTTTAGTAATTGTAAAAATTTTTAAATAAAATGGCAGATTTAACAGCAAGAGAAGGATCAACCACAACAGAGACTTCAGCATTAGAGCAATTAGTTAAGGATTCTACAGTTTCTTATTCAAGACCAGTAGAGACTCAACCAAGCATACCAACAAGTGTGGCTATCGCGACAGCTTTGTCCCCTGCTTCAACAACCCCTACCGGTACATCAACATCAACATCTTCTTTGGCAGAAGCGCCAAGCGCATCGTCACCAACCTCCAATGATACAGGCGCAGGACAAACGACATATACTGCTCCAGTTAGTTCAACTCCACCAATTTTAACATTAAGCCAGCCAATAACAACTAATATAATGGCAGGAACGTTGACAGTTGCATCCAGACCTCTTGTAGGAGACACATTAATGATTGATCCCGTGAGCGGAACTACCGTACCAATCTCAAGTGGTGGCGGATTTGGAGGTGGGGGTGCAGGAATGATGCCTGAAGAAAAATCAGCAACTAAAGCTGTACAGAAAAAAAGTTGGATGCCAGCACTCCTTATCGCAACAGGTTTAATCCTTATTGCAACAAAGATTTTTGGAAAGAAAAAAACAGCAAAATAGATAAAATATGAGCCAATCGATTTCTGATCAATTGAAGTTTTCCGATTTAACGGATAAGCAAAAATCAAGATTTAAAATGATTTGTGAGCGTGTTTCAAAAAAAGAAATAGGCGCAAACAAAGCTTATGAATATGCTCAGATAGATGGCGAAACAGAAGATGATTTAGGGTTTAAAGGAACTTTTAAAGATTGGTTAGCAACAGCATCAAGCTATGATTGGTTTGGAGAGAAATCAAATCCAAATCAACAACTAGTTGTACAACCAGACCCACCAAAGAAAAAAACAAATGTCATTGTTCCAATTTTAATTGGCGTTACTGCGGCACTAATACTTTATGTTGTTGTAAAAAGAATGACAGCAAAAGAAGCAAAAGAAAATTAAAAAAAAACACTATACTAAGATGAACGCAACAGAAATAATGTATTTAAAAGCCAGATCAGAGGAAAAACCATTAATTAATAAGTGGGGAGCTAATTGGTCTGGATTTACAGCAGAAGATATTCGAAAATTTGAGAACGAATGTGAGTCAAAATTTAATACAGACGAAGAAGTTGCTGCATGTGTTTCAGAAAAGAAAAAATCAGGGAAAACAGGTGGAATAAATTGGGGTAACTTGTTTAGTACAGGATTAACTACGATTCAAAACATAAGAGAAAACCAAGGTTCAGGTGGAGTTGGATACACAACAAATTACACACCAGAACCACCAAAGAAAAATAATACAGCTTTATGGGTTACTTTGGGAATTGTTGGCGTAGCAGGAATCGTTGGGCTTGTTTGGTATGTAAGTAAAAATTCAGAAAAATAATTATGGAACCACAAACATTAGGAACAGCACCAGCGGTTCAAACAACATCAGCACCAGCACCAGTTCAATCTGGAGGATCTGGTGTAACTGGTGGAGATATTTTTAAAACATTGGTTCACTCTTTTATTTGTGGATTTGCAATTGGATTAGGGGTTATTGTTGCTGTAAAAATGGCTGGTAAAAAAGTTATTTTGAAAGATAGCAAAGCAGATGCGACTTCTTCAATAAACGGCTATTCGCCAATGTATCCGCCAAGAAACATGCCTCAGAATGGAAGACCACCAATGTATCCACCAAACATGATGCCACCTAATATGAGTCAAAGACCTCCATATATGATGGCGACAGGTGAGCAAAAGCAAGTTTTTAATATAAATGAATGGATGAAGAAAAGTCCTGAAATGCCATTATTGAATGATATTTTGTTAAACGAGATTCAAGATTAACATGGAAAAAGCAAAAACCTCAGAGCGTTTAATTAGTGTTCTAATAGGAGCTACAGCCGCAACTATAGTAGGAAAAAAATTTTACGAAAAAAGCACAAATACAATATTAGGGGTAATAATAACTATTGGCACTTTTGTTTTAGTAGATAGTTTAGTGGTTAGTTTATTGATCGACAACAGGTTGAAAAAATAAGAAATAAGATGCCAAAACTTTTGCTAAATACAAAAAGTGAACCAGTCGCATTTGACTTTGAAGTAGCTGTACAAAGACCCTGTAGAGTTAGAGTAAAAGTATACAACCCAGATAAGCCAGCAACGGTTTATTTTGACAGATGGAAAGATGTAGTTGATACGGTTTCATTTGAGGTTAAAATGCCACAAAGCGCACCAAGATCAGAATTAATTATTGGATGCGTCAATAATGAAAACGATGACAATGTAAGATTGATCAAAGGCAAGGGAAATGAGACAGGAATCCGCAAAAAGAAACTTGACACATATTTACAATGCCTTAACGGTAACGGAAACGGAGAAAGAGTAAAAGAGTTTGTAAAGTTTGCCCAAGAATTTTGTGAAAACGCTGCTCTTTATGACACAAAAAGAGATCCAAGAGATGACGGAGGGAGTTATTATTCTGATAAAAACAATTTCAGAATAGACTACTTCAATATGATTTCTGATGGAGGAAGAACTTTGTCTACTCCAGCAAGGATTCATAACAGAACAGGAAGAATGGAAGTTGCAAAAAGAGCGTTTGTCCAATATTCAGTTCCTTCACGAATGGCAATTCTTTTACATGAGTTTGCGCATTTTAATTTAAATGAAGAACAAACAGATGAAATTGAAGCGGATTTGAATGCTTTGAAAATATACTTAGGGCTTGGCTATCCAATAATTGAGGCTCATAAAGGATTTTTAGATGTTTTTAAATCTCATCCTTCAAATGAAAACAGACAAAGATATGAGTATTTGAAAAATTTCATTGACAACTTTGATTCAGAAAAATACAGAATTTGCTTACCCTAGTTAAAATTTAAAAATAGAAAAAAAATAATTGAACATGACAATTTCACAGGACATAAAAAAAGGAATTTTTATAGCACTTGGGGTTTCTGTGATAATTATTGCGTCAGTTGTTTTTTATAACAAATTTAAAAAACCAGTTGATGATACGCCCCAAGGATTTAATCAGTTAATTCAAAGGACGTCAAAAGATCACCCAGAATTATTGTATTGGTGGGAATCATTAACGATAGAAAAACAAATACAAATTGAAAATACAATGACGCCTGAACTCTTGGTGATTTTAAGTAAAGGGTTAGCAAAAAAAAATATTCCAGAAGATGTAAAAAAACTTTTAGCAAAAGCTGGATACGTAGAATAGGAAAATAGCCATACGGCATTTCAATAAATAAGTAAAATAAATAAGTAAAAAAACAAAGTCATGGCTTTAACAAAAAATCAAAAATATCTAATTGTAGGTGGTATTGCAGCAATTGGATTGTATGTAGCTTATAAAAAAGGATGGATCTTTAAAAAAGCAGATGTAACAACTACTGATACAGCTTCAGGAATCAATGGTGCTCAGTATCTTGCTTATAAAGAATCTCAAAGTAATGCGGCAGGTGGATACACAACAACTTGCAGATGCTATGGAAGAGAGGGATTTACTAATGTTCCAGCTAGTTGTGCCACGCAAGCAAATTGTTGTAAAGCTACTTGTGCTCAAGCAGGTCTTTCGGATAAGCCATCGGCATCAGCATCAGCAAGAACAAGATAATTTAAAAAAAAACGTGAAGCCAGTACAATACGTAATAGCAGATAAAGCACTTAGCAATAAGTACACCCCGATAATCGTGGGTGTACTGGTTGTTGGTACAGTATTGACAACGTGGTTTCTTGTTGTCAAACCTGTATTAGAAGGGTTAGGTATAAAAGACACAAAGTTTGATAAAAAGATTTGGCAAATGAATGGTTTTGATCCAAACTATTACAAGTCAAATATATCAAAAGTTACAATATCAACTCAAAAAGCTGCTCAAATTGCTGTAGAAATCCAAATGTCATACGGGTTAATAAACGATGACGAGGAAAAATTAATTGGAGCAATAGAATCTGCTGGAAGCGAATACAACTTATCAAAAGTAGCTGATATTTTTCAAAAAACATTTGGAAAGAGCATGGCAATTTATGTTAAAGATTTTGCCGATAATGCAGATACAGAAGCAATTTACAAAATAATTAAATCTTGGTAAAATGACACCATCAATAAATGAACAACTTAATATCCCAATTCTTCCAAACGGAACAAAAACTTATCAACCAGCTTTATTTGGCGGGGACTTAGAAGACAGCGGATTCAATGATAGAATTGTTGTTGGGACAGCTTACTACAGTAGGGCAGACGGGAAGAAAAATGGATGGGCTAATTGCTGTGGAAATTTTACAGGAGAACAAGACTACAATTATGCAACAGGCGCTGATTTGGATGAGTGTTTAGGTGGGTGTGGCGATAGACCAGCGTCACCACCATCTTTTCTTTTGAGCGCTAATCCGCAATTAAAAGCAATCTATAATGCGAAAGTTGCTACTTGGGACAAGTGTATAAAGAATTGCACAGATTCAGTTGAGGAAAAACCAATAACAAACAACAGAAGTAATTCAGAAAATACAAATACAATACCGAAACCGAACGAATCTTCTGCATCAAATTCACCAAAGAAAATGTCAACAGCAATGATTGTTGGTCTTTCAATTGGAGGGCTGGTGTTAATAGGTGGGATAATTTATTTAGTGAAAATGAATAAAGCAAAAAAATAAAAATCATGTCAATAGGAATAGAAGATTATAATTACGCTACAGGTGATTGCTCAGGTATAACAGCTAATACGCCCAAGCACGGACACGTTTTGTGCGTTGGTGGAAAGGCAGTATATCCTTCCCCGTCACACTTCCTTATAATGAAGTCAACGAAAAAAGGCCGTGAAAAAATTGAAGTGAATCGTTGTATTTGTCTAAAAAAGAAAGAGGCTAAAATACCAAGCGAACAGATCCCTTCAGGCTCACTTGTTGATGATGGCACATTAGATACTAGAACGACAGATAATAATTCAACAACTAATGTGGATTCACCAAAGAAAATATCAACATCAATGATTATTGGTCTTTCAATTGGAGGGCTGGTGTTAATAGGTGGGATAATTTATTTAGTGAAAAGGAATAAAGCAAAAAAATAATAACAGATGAAAAAAGGCGTAAAAATAGCAATAGGAATTGGATCAGTTCTAGTACTTTCCGCAGTAGTTCTTTTAGTTATAAATAGAAGTAAAAAATAATAAAATGGCAAACTCATCATCAAACGAATCAGCACTTTTGCAAGCAATAGTTAGAGGGATTTTTGTAGGCGCAACAGTTGGGCTTTTAGCAAAATTTGTAACAGACAAAGAAAATATTAAATATGCTGGAGGAGGCGCTTTAATTGGAGCTGTAGCTTTTGGATCTTTATTTTTGATTAAAAAATAGGAAATGGGACAACTTTGGAGTGCATTAATTGGGGAGCAGTTAGCAACATGTGTTAGTAATAATTGTGGAAACAGACCTACAACACCAAGCGTGATGGCGACCAACCATGAAAAAGCAAAATTTCAAGTAGATTTAGCTGAATGGGAGAAGTGCTATGATGTATGTAAGTCAAAACCACAAATACAAAAAACAGGACTGAATGGAAGAATAGCTTCACCGTCAGTTATGGTAGACAGAATTTTAAATCCTCTAAAAGAAGAAGAAATTATAATTCAAAGCAATGAAAAAGGCGACCCTATTTTTGCTCAAGGATATGAAGATGGTTCCAAACCAGTCGATCAGATTACTGGACAACCAAAAATGTCAACGATTTTGAAAATTGGAATTGGAGTTGGGGCTTTAGCTCTGTTCTTTATTGGATACAAGGTGTTTTTTGCGAATAAAAAATCGGCTTAAAATATATTGTAATGGCAACGTTTGAAGGTAAGGTATTTGATAGAGAGACGGGAAGCCCATTAGCTTTCGCTGTAATTGCTGCTACAGATTTTTCAGGAAATCCAATTCAGCCAGTTCAAAGTACTACGACTAATGCAGAAGGTAAGTATAAAATAACAACAACTGAAGGAACGCATTTAGGGGCAAAATATGTTGGTTATGCAAAAACTGTAATTCCAATTTCAGGAACTACAAATTTTGACTTCCCAATGAAAGCAGGATACAATTTACCAACAGTAGAAATAACTACAACAAAACCAGAAGATGACAAAAAGATTCCGAAATGGGTTTATTGGACTGGAGGAGCAGTATTGTTAATAGGGGCTTCGATTATTGTTTATAAAATTGTAAAAAGCAAAAACAAAAAATAAGATTGTTAACTCTAAAATATGACAGAATGAGTTTATTGATTGATTTAGTAAAAGGAGCAAAAGGCAAGCCAACTGATAAGGTTGATGCTCAAACAAAAAAAACAAGGATAAATCTTTGTGACAATTGCGATCATTTAAAATTTGGATTGAACTGTGGGCTGTGTGGCTGTTTTGTCTCTGATAAAACAAATTACGCTGGTGAAAGTTGCCCTATTGAAAAATGGAAAGCAACAATTGAAATTTAAAATTGTGGAGAAAGACACCAAAGTAACGTTTTTAGTTTTTGGAACAGTAGTTGTCTTAGCAATTGGAGGCATATTAATATTTCGTTCTTTAAATAAAGGGAAAGTTGAATTTCCAAAAGATTCAATCTGGGCACAAGAAAAAGGCGCTGTTTCAGAAGTTGAAAGATTGCATCCTAAACTCAGAAAAAAGTTTTCTGATTTTTTTAATGATGTTGAAAAATTAGGGTACTCAGTTTTCATTACTGATGCACATAGAACAGCAACAGAACAAGCAGGATTAAATTTTCAAAATTCTTCTAATGCTGATGTAGGACTATCAGATCATGAATATGGATTTGCGGTTGACATTAATATAAAAAAAGACGGAAAAATAGTTTTGAGAAAAGCAAATTCAAAACAGGATTGGATTAAAAGCGGGGTAGTAGACATAGCAAAAAAACACGGATTCAAATGGGGAGGTGATTTTAACAACTACCATGATCCAGTTCACTTTTATAATGATTTTGGTATTCCTTCACCAGAAATGAAAAAAAGATTATTAGCGGGAGAGATAGATAAAGAAGGTTACTTAAAAGTATAAAATCAATTATGACCAAAAATCAAAAACATCTAATTGTAGACGGTATTTAAAACCACAAAAACAAGTAATTAAAATCTTAGATATGAATAACAAATTATTAAAAGGAATTGTTATGATTGGAGGAGCTATATTTCTTGTGCATTTATTAAACAAGTCAAAACAAGTCCCTGCGTCGAAGGCAAACGAAAGAATAGTTCCTGTAGAAACACAAGACTCAGAATATGGAAGTGTTTTTAATGGTAGATCACCAATGAGGGATAATTAAGAAAAAAATAGAAAATGGCAGATAAAAAATTGAATCCAATAGTAAAAGGAATAATTTGGGCAAGTGTATTAGGTGTAACAGGTGTTGCTATTTGGGCAGGTCATAAATACGTCTACAAGCCTTGGAAAGCAAAAAGAGATGCAGAATCAAATCCAGATGCAGATGTTCTGCCTCCAAACGACTCATCAATAACCCCAAAAGATACGTCTACTCCTACTGATGTTAAAGCAAAATCTTTTGCTGACGTTAAAGCAGCGCTTGGATCTAGAGCTAAAGACATGACTGATTATGTGAAGTTAACGGCTGCTCCAGAAACTTTTGGTCTTTCTGCTGGAGATATTGGCGGTAATGTGATGGCGAAATTTCAAAACGATGGGGGATACCGTCTTTATGTTATTCCAAAAGACACAAAAGAAACAAA
>CAZTIN010000023.1:0-12984 GCA_964613525.1 uncultured Candidatus Saccharibacteria bacterium | reverse complement strand
GCTGCAAAAATAAATAAAATATAAAAATGATCAAACTTGTTTCCGTAAATATAGAAAGAGATTTACATTTAGATTTAGTGTCTAATTTTGTAATTAAAGAAAGCCCTGACGTAGTTTGTATCCAAGAATTATTCGAAAAAGATGTAAAATTCTTCGAAGATGCTCTTGGTATGCAGGGGTATTTTGCGCCTATGGCGCTACATCGCAGCGGTAGGGAAAAGATAGAAGGTGAAGAGCTGTTTGTAACAGGCGTCGGTGTATTTGCCAAAGAATTGCACGATACTAATTTCGAATATATTTATGATGCGCGTGTGGATGGACAGCTCCCCGCATGGCATAATAGCTTCTCCGAAGTAGAGCGTGACATTGTTAGTACAGTGCTTGCCAGTGCTACGGTCAAAGATTCTGACGGAATAGACTATAAAATACTAACAACTCATTTTACTCGTACACCCAACGGTGATACTACCGAATACCAAATGGCTGATATAGCAGTTATGATGGAAATGCTAGGTAAAGAAAAAGATTTTATATTGTGCGGGGACTTTAACGCACCTAGGCAGTTCAAAGCTTTTCAAACAATAGCCTCTAAATATAAAGACAATATTCCGGATATTTATACTACTAGCATAGACAGTTCCATCCACAGGCTAGATTTACCTGACAGGATGGTGGACGGACTATTTACTAGTAGTAGCTATATTGCTACGGGTACCAAGCTAGTCTCTGGCGTTAGTGACCATATGGCAATATTCTCAAACATCGACTATGTATTACAAGAATAAAACCCCTATGCAGGGGTTTTATTTTATTTCTTTAGTAAATTTGTAACTTTTTGTTTTAAGAGTTCTGTCTTGGAAATAGTCTTTTTAGGTTTTACTAATAATTTTATTTCAGAACGTAAATCAGTGATTTCTTTAGCCATGTCTTTAATTATGACTATTAATTCTTCGTTGGTTTTACCTTCGTTAGAAGATTTTTGATTCTTTGTTCTTTTTGAATCTATATTCTCAGGGTCTTCTTGAATGTCTTCAAAATCTTCTTGGATCTCATCAATGTCTTTTTCAATTTCCTCCACGTCTTCCTGAATCTCATCAATGTCTTCCTGGATATCTTCCACGTCTTCCTGAATCTCATCAATATCTTCTTGAATCTCATCAATGTCTTCAGATACGAGCTCTAGTTGCTTGCTATGTTTATTGACTGACATTTGTATAAATATAGCCAAGTATATTGCTTCTAATGATACCAATGTTGTAAGTATCAGCATGACTGTATCAACATTAGCACCAAATATTATCATCAGTATGAAAAAAGCAAAAATAATCGTATGTATTACGATAGACTCTGTGCTACCTATCCATGCAGTTAGCTTTGTAGCCTTTTCTTCGATTTTTTTATGAAGAATTTCTCTTTGTTGCTCTCTTCTCATACCTAGAGTATACTCCTTATATATGGATAATCAAACTATCACAAACGAAAAACCGCGCTTAACCCCTATGGATTTCTTCCTTTATATGGGATTTGTCTTAGGTCTTATTGTAACAGTAGTTTCTTTTATTAACCTGTCTTTTGACACTATCGAAAGACTTTTGCCTGACCCGCTGAACAAATACTATGTAGCAACTAGTTCTATGCAGTCAGCAATAGCATTCCTATTTATATCTTTTCCTGTAACTGCATTACTTGCACGATTCATCCGTAAAACCATTAATCAGAATCCAGTCAAAGCCAATCTATCGCTCCGCAAGTGGGTTATATACGCAGTGCTATTCATCTCTGGCCTTATTGCACTGGGCGACATAATTACTCTAATTAAATATTTCCTAATGGGTGATATGGGCAGTGTGTTTATTTCTAAAGTTATGATTGTTCTACTTGTTGCAGTGGTTTTGTTTGTATATTTTATACACCAGCTGACCTATGACAATGCTTGGTCTAAGAAGTCTGTAAAAGTATTTGAATACGTATCAGCGGCTATATTTGCACTAGCTCTTGTTTTTGGGTTTATTATGATGGGTTCTCCTGCTATGCAACGTAAAATCAGGTTTGACGACCAAAGAGTCTCAGACTTGCAATCTATACAGTGGCAAGTAGTTAATCATTATCAGCAGTATGGTGTTTTGCCAACAAATTTATCTCAAACAGTTGACTCACTATCCAGTTATATGATTCCTACTGACCCAGAAGGTGAAAGTTATGAATACATAAAAGGCTCAGATAAATATTCATTTACCTTATGTGCTAACTTCAGTCTTTCTACTGACGAGTCTAATAAATATAAAGAAAGTTATAATGGTATTTCATATGCACCGCTGGGTGCTATGGAATCTGTTAGTAGTAGGCCATATTCACCGGACGCCAAGTTCGACAGCTGGGCACACAGCAGTGGCCGCGCATGTTTCGATAGAATTATAGACCCAGTAAGATATCCTTTGTACGATAGGTAATAAGTCATGAAGAAAATAAAAGATTACGACCATAAAAAAATAGAAAATAAAATCCAAAAAGAATGGACCAAGAACAATATCTACAAAACATCAAATAATTCTAAGAAGAAAAAGTTTTATGTATTAGATATGTTCCCGTATCCTTCTGGTGCAGGGCTACACGTAGGACATCCACGTGGTTATATTGGGTCTGATGTGTATGCTAGGTTTAAGCGTATGCAGGGTTTTAATGTATTGCATCCTATGGGTTTTGATTCTTTCGGCTTGCCGGCTGAACAATACGCTATCAAGACTGGTAAACATCCGGGTCCTTTTACTGACAAACTAGTAAAACAATATAGGAAGCAGCTCGATATAATCGGATTCTCTTATGACTGGGACCGCATGGTGTGTACTCATAGTCCAGAATATTATAAATTTACTCAAGAAATTTTCTTAAAAATTTATAATAGTTATTTTGATACAAAGAAGCAAAAGGCTTTTCATATTTATAACCTAATAAAGACTTTTGAAAAGTCTGGTAACGAATCCGCTAATAAGACAACAGCTCACAGTGATGTTAAAACTTTTACCGCAAAAGAATGGAAGAATTTCAGTGCTCTAGAGAAGCAAGACATTCTTATGAGCTATCGTTTGGCTTATGTTGGTTATGCAGAAGTTAACTGGTGCGAAGAATTAGGCACAGTGCTAGCTAATGATGAAATTATAGACACGCCGAATGGTCCTGTGTCGGAACGCGGCGAATACCCTGTAGTTAAAAAGATGATGCGCCAGTGGTTCATGCGTATTACAGCCTATAGTGACAGGTTAATATCTGGACTAGAAAAAATAGACTTTACTTCTTCAACCAAAGAAACTCAGAAGAATTGGATAGGTAGGGAATTAATGGAAGACGGTAGCGTTACATATAAAATGCGTGATGCTATATTCGCTCGCCAGCGTTACTGGGGTGAACCAATTCCATTATATAGAGATGCTCATGGAGTCTTGCACGAGGTCAAAAAATTACCATTGGTTTTACCAAACATGAAATCATTTGCTCCATCAGGGACAGGTGAGAGCCCATTAGCTAATTCTAAAGAATGGTTAAAAGCTGGCTACGAAACTAACACTATGCCTGGATGGGCTGCTTCTTCTTGGTATTTCTTGCGCTATATGGACCCAAAGAATAAAAAAGAATTTGCAAGTCTAAAATCTATAAAATACTGGAAAGATGTAGACATGTATGTAGGAGGTACAGAACATAATACAGGGCATTTACTATATGCGCGTTTCTGGAACAAGGTATTGTTCGACCTAGGCTTAGTCGTTGAAGACGAGCCGTTCAAAGCACTGCGCCACCAGGGTATGATAGGTGGGGCTGATGGACGTAAAATGAGTAAAAGATGGGGTAACGTTGTTAACCCAGACGACGTTGTTAAGACTTATGGAGCAGATTCATTACGTGTGTTTGAAATGTTTCTAGGGCCTTTTGATTCGCATTTACCTTGGTCTACCGAAGGCATAATTGGTTCACGTAGGTTTATCGAGCGCACTTGGCGAGCAGCAGCTCACGTTCTTGCTAATAAAGTTTCAACCAGCGAAGATGTTAAATATGCACTAAATGATGCTGTTATAAAAGTCACTGAAGACATCAAAGATTTTAAATTCAATACTGCCATCTCATCCATGATGATCTTTATGGGTGTGTTGGAAAAAGAATCTTTTGCTATTGGTAATGATGATTTTGTTAGCTTCTTGAAACTATTAGCACCTTTTGCTCCACATGTTACAGATGAATTGTATAAAGAATTCGGAAACAAAACATCAATTCATTTATCCGACTGGCCAAAACCGAAAAAATTAAAAGAACGTAAGATGATGCACACTATTGCAGTGCAAATAAATGGTAAATTGCGTGGTGAAGTTAAAGTCTTACCTGATGCAAACCAAGAAGAAGTAGTAGGTGCTGTAATGCTAGACGATAGAATTCGCGGATATCTAGAACAAGCCGAACTTTTGCGTACAGTGTATGTTCCTCTTAAGCTAATCAATTTTGTTATTAAAGTCTAAAAGATGTTTACAAGTCTTAGGTCACCTGTGTTATAATTACTTTCATGGACGACAAAAAACCACTTTCTAAGACTGCTGCCTACGGTCTAAAAACTATTTTATGGGCACTAGGTTTATCTATCGTATTTTTTATACCATGGTTACCGCTGGGTGTAGTTTTTACGAAAGGATTACTCTTAACATTAGGCGCTTCTATTGGATTTGTTTTATACCTAATTGACTCTATTTCAGTAGGACGTTTTATTTTGCCAAGAGGCAATGTGTGGAAAGTATTTCTGGGATTTGTTGTATCTGCGGCGGCGGCATCATTTTTTGTACCTAATCCGCTGAATTCTTTTCTTGGGACAGGCTTTGATACTAATACCGTATCTACTTTGTCTATTGCGTTTATATACTTTTTCCTCATTAGTATATGGGGGCAGGGTGTTAACTTTACAAAGAAAATATTCAAAACAGTTTTTATTTCTGGAATGATTGCTGTAGTCTTTTCTACTCTTCAGCTGCTACTTAATATTGTAGGTAAAATGCCAAAATTTTTCGTATCGCTTGGTAATGGTAACCTGGTGGGTACATTCCATGACTTAGCTTTCTTTACTGCTATTTTTGTCGTTTTCCTAGCTATATCTATAGAATCAAATTTCTGGCGTGGTCCTATGAAGATAATCTCTACTATCTTCATAGTAATGGGATTGTTTGTAATTTTTATAATAAATTACACGTTCATCTGGTATGTTCTAGGTCTTGGTGGTCTGGCTATGCTTATTATGGGTCTTATGCCTAAGCCTGATTCTACTAATACTGATGGTGTTCCTGAGCCAGTATATTCTAGTAGTAAAAGAAGGTTTTCCGTCATTGCATTTCTTATAGTTTTTTGTTCTTTCGTGGGGATAATCGGCGCAAAGAATATAACAGTTTTTCTAGCTAATCCACCTATTAATTTTGTTGTAAATGAGCCTCGTCCAAGTATCAGGGCTAATTTACGTATAATACAAAACACCTATTACTATAATCCAGTTACAGGTGCAGGACTAAATAGGTTTAACGAAGCCTGGGAAATGGGTAAGCATAAAATCCTAGGAGGAAAGCTAGTTAGTTCTCAATATTGGAACACAACATTTTACACAGGTAATAGTTTACTACTTTCTTTTGTAACTACAGCTGGGCTAGTTGCTTCAATATTCCTTGTATGGTTCTTAGTACTAGTTGCCAAAAACATAATAAAGCTGTTTTCTAAAGAAAATATAGCTCGAACAAAACCAAGAGACTTATTGCTATACGGATTCACTAGCTTATTCTCTTTTATTCTGTTTATAGTAGATACCCCATCAACTGCACTCTTTATTGTAATAATCGCAATATTTGCTTCTATTACCGTGCGTAATCAAGTTCTGTCAGGTATAGAACCAAAAGAATTATGGTTTATCAGGGATGTTAGGCATAGTTTCTTCGGAATACTGGGAGTCATAGCTTTTGTTATACTGACTGTTTTTATAAGCTTTGTTATCCTAAGTTCTTTCTATGCAGGGTATTTAATAAACAGAGCATCTGCTTCTACAGTTGATCGCGCAGGTATTGAGAAAGCCCAGACTTTGATCGCTAGAGCTATATCTATACATCCGCTGGATAGTTATATTAGGCTTCTGGTTGACTCTAATATTGTGTCATTAGTTAATGCGACAAACGATAAGAATCTTAGTGCTGAAGCTTTGCGTAGTACTGTAACTACAGAACTAACGAATGCTGTAAATAATGCCAGAGTTGCTATATCCACCGACCCAAAGAATTATCAAAACTATCTAACGCTACTAAAAGTTCAAGATGCTATTTCTCAGCTAGGTGATACAGAGTCATATCAAGATGCAATAGACAATACAAACAAAATCCTATCACTGTCTCCAAATAATATTGGTATCATGTATCGTCAAGCAAGACTAGCAGTATCTTATAAGAAATATTCTGATGCTTATAATTATATAAATCAAATCATAGCCATAAATCCATCTTTTATTGATGCGTATGTGCTGCGTAGTCAAATATCAATGCTAGAAGGTAATTCAGCCAAAGCAATAAGCGAAATAGACGAAGGCATCAAGAGTAATTCTTCTTCAGCAGTGCTGTCTTATCAAAAAGGTTTGATATACATGAATGACAAGAATTATTCTGCAGCAGCTTCATCTTTCGAGACAGCCCTAAGACTTGCTCCGCGAGCACTAGATGTATATTCTTCACTAGCTTTGGCATATGAGAAGCTTGGTCAAAAAGATAACGTGTTGCGTGTCCTAAACACTGCAAGAACATACATCGCAGACAAAACACAAATCGATTCTCTTATTGAAAAAGTAACTAATGGCGGTACACTATCTAGTACTGAAACAGTAGTTGTTGAAGAAAATTCAGACACTAATAATAAAACTAATACTAAGACAACCCGCTAATATTTATGAAGAACTGGTCTACTGTAACTCTGGGCAGCGCTTCATTTTTGGCAGTCGCTTCACTGTTTTCACAAATCCTAGGATTCTTAAGAGACAAGCTATTGTCTTATGTTTACGGTGCATCTCTAGAGCTCGATGCTTACTATGCATCTTTTAGGGTGCCAGAGTTCATGTATCTATCAGTAGGTTCATTTGTTAGTAGTGCTATACTAGTTCCTCTTTTTGCTAAAAAGTTAAAAGAAGATGATAGTAGAATTTGGTTTCAAAAATTATTTACTACTTTTGCAATATTTTTTATTCTCATCTACGGAGTAATAGTTCTAGTTTTACCTCAAATTATATCTAAGCTTTATTCGCATACTGCAGGTGATTTCCAGCATAGTATAGTTATATATGGGTCAGTTTTACTTGTGTCTACATTTTTTCTTTCAATGTCGTCTATTGTTTCTAGTGTTGCTCAAGAAAGAAAAGATTTCTTACATGTAGGAATTGCGCCTGTGTTTTATAACTTGGGTACAGTATTAGGTATTGTAGTACTAAGACCATTTTGGGGAATAATGGGTGTATGTATTGGAGTTGTCTTAGGTTCAGCTATGCATTTATTGGTACAACTACCAGAAGTCAGAAAACTAAAATTATTCCAGGGCTATGGACATTTTGTCTTCAGGGCTTTTTCTTTGAAACTGTTAGGTTTTACTCTTAGTAAGTCAGTCCTAAGAACATTATCGTTAGTTGCATCTGCTGTAACATTCTTCCTGTTAACATATTTTGCTTCTCTTTACGAAGCTGGATCTATTACTATAATATCAATTGCTTTTACTTTACAGACTGTGCCGCATACATTAGCGGGAGTATCGTACGCTACGGTTGTGTTGCCACTACTCTCTGACGCATATGTTTCTAAGAATGAAGCACTGTTTGACGGAATACTGCGCAAAGGTTTTAAGAAAATGCTCTTAATATCTTTTATCTTAACTGGAGCTATAATAATATTCCAAAATGAAATAGTTTATATACTATTCGGGGGAGGTAAATTTAGTTTAGATGCTGTGCTTGAAACAGGACTTGCTCTGGGGCTGTTCTCGCTGTCTTTATATCCACAAAATGCAATACTTCTGTTATCAAGAGCTTCTTATGCTAAATATGATTATATTTTACCTTTGGTTACAAATATTTGTACTGCTGCTTTGACTTATGTTTTTGCAAGATATGCATTTGTTTCCGGAGGAATGCTCAGCACTATATTATCTATTCCTATAGCTTATACTTTTGCTCAATACATATCACTACTTGTGGCTATATATATACACCAGAGAAACAAAGAAATACCTAAAATGTATATACCAGCTGGCTATACTTTAGCAGTTCTTAGTATTGTTATAATTAATAGTTTTACTATGCGTTATGTTTTAGAGCTAATATTGGAAAAAAGCTCTAGTCTTGCAGAACATATAATATTTGCTGCGTTTATATTTATATCTTATATGGTATTTAGTTACGTTCTACTAGGTATGGTTAAAGATGAGCATATCAAAGAACACAGGCATTACTTTAAAAACAAAATCAAAAACATATTACTTGCTCTTTTACCTAAGAGAGGTTAAAGTGTAAAAACTAATGAAAATAAGGAATTTCAGCATTATTGCCCATATTGACCACGGCAAGTCTACCTTGGCGGATAGGCTACTTGAGCGTACCGGTACAATTACTGCCAGAGAAATGAAAGACCAAGTGCTAGATTCCATGGACCTAGAACGCGAGCGTGGTATTACTATAAAAATGCAGCCTGTTAGAATGCTATATAAACATGGTAAAGATGAATACATTCTAAACCTGATAGATACTCCGGGGCATATAGACTTTTCTTACGAAGTATCACGCGCTTTAGAAGCTGTAGAGGGCTGTTTACTGTTAGTCGATTCTACCCAAGGTGTACAAGCACAGACACTCACGACTCTGGAAATGGCACAAAATTTAGGCAGAGTCATAATACCTGTTATGACAAAGATAGATTCGCCTCTATCAAGGCCTGATGATGTACGTGGTGAAATCTCAGAACTCTTAAATATTGATGGGTCTACAATATTGTCTGTTTCTGGTAAGACAGGCGAAGGGGTTGATGAGCTCTTAACTGAAATCATAGATAAAATTCCAGAACCTGAAAAATACAACAAAGAAGATGAGTCTCAGGCTTTGGTTTTCGACTTTAAATATTCCGAACACAAAGGCATAGTTGTTTTTGTGCGTGTTACAAAAGGGCAGTTTAATAAAAACATGTCTCTTAAGATGATAGGAGCCGAAGAGACTTTTAGTCCAATAGAAGTCGGCATACTGGCACCTAAAGAAGTTAAACAGGATTCTATTTATGCTGGCCAAATAGGATATATTGTTACAGGTATTAAGAAGCCTGGAGTAGC
The DNA here is from genome assembly GCA_964613525.1 of uncultured Candidatus Saccharibacteria bacterium. Lineage (GTDB taxonomy): Bacteria > Patescibacteriota > Minisyncoccia > Phycocordibacterales > UBA9973 > 2-01-FULL-33-17. Next base: position 3,630 of record CAZTIN010000023.1, on the reverse strand, counting down.
ATCTGTTGGTGATACGATAACTGATATCAAGAAGCCAGCAAGCGCTTTGCCAGGTTATGCAGAAGCTAAACCTGTGGTATGGGCTTCTATGTACCCAGAAAGTCAGGATGATTTTACTATACTTAAGACTGCTCTTGAAAGACTACACTTAGAAGATGCTGCATTTAAATTCGAAGAAGAAACATCTTTAGTTCTTGGGCGTGGATATAGGACAGGGTTTTTGGGTATGCTCCATATGGAAATAATCACAGAGAGACTGCGTAGGGAATACGATATGGATCTTATTATTACACTACCTAGTATTGCTTATACTATATTTAGAAAGGGTAGCGATGAACCTGAGACAATATACACACCAATAGCTTTTCCTGATGATGGTAGTGTGTCTAGAGTTCTTGAGCCTTGGGTAATGGTGCGTATAATTTTGCCTACTAGCTACCTATCACCAATAATGCCGCTAATCTACGACCACGAAGCAGAAATACTAGATACTGTTAATTTCGGTAACGGGCGTAATGAAATATCTATGGTTATGCCACTACGTGAACTAATGCGTGGATTCTTCGACAAGCTAAAAAGCGCATCTTCTGGATACGCTTCCATTGCTTATGAATTTGCAGAATATAGAGATGCTGATGTTGTTAGAATGGATATACTGATTAATAACGATATTGTGCCAGCATTCTGTAGAATAATAGCCAGAAGAAGAGTTGATGAAGAAGCACGTAAATCAGTCGAAACACTGAAAGAGCATATGCCTCGCCAGCAAATAAATATCAAAATGCAAGCCAAAGCATTAGGTAGAATAATTGCTGCTGAATCTATTACTGCATTTCGTAAAGACGTGACTCAGCATATGTATGGAGGTGATATTACGCGCCGTATGAAGCTATGGGAGAAACAAAAGAAAGGTAAAAAGAAAATGCAAGAATTAGGTAAAGTTAACATACCTCATGAAGTTTTCTTAAAAATGATACGTAATGACAAATAAAAAGAGCCCCGTTTCAGGGGGGCTCTTTTATTTGCTATTCTTATTCTATATTCTACCTAAGGCGCGCTCGGTATAATAATCGACATCTCGGATATATTCGCAGCCCATTTTACTACCTTTGCGTAAGACTGCACCATCTTCGCATCTTACACGAGTCCTGGTGTGGGTACGTAGATAATTTTCTATATCCAAGTTTTTAACTTGAACACCTTTATCTTTTAAAATAAAACAAAAGTATTTGCTGGTTAATAGTTCTTCGCCTTCATCGAGGCCTACTTTTACAGAACCTCTTCTTTTGATGTTGTCGTTTTCTTTGTAGTCAAAATATACTACATAGAAAGAAGTTGTGTAGGGAATACCATTGTGTTCTTTTTCCATATTTTTTTTGACTATTCTGACCACCTCGCATTCTTTGGTATGAATAAAAGCTAAATAGTAGCAGTCTGTTAAGTTGTTATGGTAAATAACTTTACGTGAAAGACGTAATTCTTCTTTGAATTTAAAATAACCAAGAGTTATTATAAAAATAAAAAATAATACGCCCAGGAAAAACCTTGTTGTGATTGTGTGATAGCCGTTACCAATGTCGATGATGTTGTTACCAGGGTAATTAAATAATAACCAAAGTATAATAGTCGCAAGTAATAAAAGTGATACAGTCTCTTCGTATCGAGCTTCTGTGTTAAATTGTGTTTTTTTAAGCATAACCTATGTGTTTGAATTGAATCAGATTATACAATTTTTATAGATTTTAGTCAAAATTTGTAACTTACATATTTTTGTGCCCTCGGCAGGAATCTCGCCTTACAGGCGCTGTACACCCTTCGTATCGTGCTCGTAAACTGTGCGCGATAAACTCAGGGTTTTCGATTCCTAAAAAATATTACATATTTTATTGTGCCCTCGGCAGGAATCGAACCTGCAACTACTCCTTAGGACGGAACTGTTATATCCATTTAACTACAAGGGCAAAGTGGCCTATAAGGCCATAAAAGCCCCAAATTAGGGCTTTTATTCGTATCCTAAGCAGCTTGCTTAAGAGACAGTAGATCGTCGATCACGGGCTTGTTAAAGCCTATAATGACATCATTATCTATTCTGATAACCGGTACGCCCATTTGACCTGACATTTCAACCATTTCTTGACGAGCATTAACATCTTCAGCCACATTTATATCCTTGAAAGCTATATTTTGGCTTGTAAGATATTCTTTTGCCATATGGCAAAAGTGGCATGTAGGTGTACTGTAAATAGTTATTTCTTTCATAATTATTTATAAATTAACTATATAATGAAGGGAAATATAGCAGTATCATACTGATTATAATAAGAACCACCAGTACGCTAAATACTACATTTAACCTTTTTCGTGCTTTTCCGCTGAACATATTATATACTTTAGCATATGTACCAGCGTTTGCGCCAGTTTTTGCAAGACAAAGAAATTAGGCCATTTTTTCTTAAAATGGTTCTATTCTTTTTGCTTTTTTTTGTAACTTTTGTAAGCGCTTTGGGTATGACTAAATCTTTTGCTTCTGCTCATAAACAAAAAAGGGTTAAAGATACTGAGTTAGAAAGTATAAACAATAGAATAAATTCTATTAAGAATGAATCTGCTGCTCAGAGCGAATTCCAGAAGGAAAAAGCCTTGCGCGAGAAGCTTCATATGGTAAAACCTGGGGAAGATTTGATAATTATATTGGAAGATGAGGACGGGGAATAGATCTTTTATTTTAAATAATTTTGTGCTATAAATATCCTATGGATCAAGAAGACAAGGTATTGCTTCGTGAAATAAAAGATACTGTAACTGAAAACAACAAGTTACTAAAAACTCTTGTTTTTCAAGGTAAACTTAATATTTGGATCCGTATAACTTACTGGGCACTACTAATACTAATCACAGTAGGTGCGTTTGCTATAGTAAAACCAATTATGAAATCATTTGCTTCTATCTATACACCAGGCGGAGCAGGGGAAACCATAAAAATACTCAGCACACCATCTGCTTTTGAAGAATTAAAAGCTCAGCTGGTTGAATAAAGTAATGCTCGGGTAGCTGTTTTGGTAGCGACAAACGCGACACAGAAATCTATGTTAAGATACACGTAATTTATATGCCTAGATAGCTCAGTTGGTAGAGCGCTCCCCTGAAGAGGGATAGGTCCCCAGTTCGAGCCTGGGTCTAGGCACAAAAAGACAAAAAACCAGATCTGCTTCTGGTTTTTTGCTTTTTGTGCGGGCGCAGGTATATTTTTGTTTGAATTTACGAAAGGCAAAAATACCGAGCCGGGGTCGCGCAAAATTTACGTCAGTAAATTTATGTGGGACACAAACTATCTTTTATGTTTGACTAATTAAATAATATGGTGTAAAATTATTTTTAATAAAATAATTAAAATATGGAAAAGTTTACTAAAGTAAGAATCGTACTAACATTCTCAGAAGTCTACTCTCTTTTAGATAAAAGAAATGTTTTAAGTAAAATCACTACTAAAAAAATAGCTAACAATAGCAATATATTTTCTTTGTCTATACAAACAGAAGAGTCTGTAAGTAAGGAAAAAATAAAAGATGCAGTTAATGAAGAAATATTAAAACCAGAAAATCTGTTTGTTTCAAGTGTGCATAATATCAC
>CAZTIN010000022.1:0-13116 GCA_964613525.1 uncultured Candidatus Saccharibacteria bacterium | reverse complement strand
AAAGACCGCATTAATGAGAATATTCGTCTTTCCGAAAAATCCCGTGGTGCTTATAAACCATTAGCTGACAGACTAGCCAATACTTTAAATAATGAAACTTATAAGAACCTATTAGCAAAACCAGCTGGGTCGCTTTCTGATGCTGAGAAAACATTGCTTGATGAATACAATAAAGAAGTAAACACTATTAAAAGCTCGCTAGACGCAATGGGGCCATCAGGTCAAATGTTCGCGGAGCTTGAAGTTAACCGTGCAAATCTAGCGAAGGCATCGAAAGAATTCGAAGCTTCATTTGTACGTAAATTCCCTGGTGCAAAAATAGTCGGTGTTATCGGTGGTATGTTTGGTGCAAAATGGAGCGCTGTAAAAGAAGGCGCAAAAACCAAAGATGCTAAGAGTGCAATGGATAACAATCAGATAAAATACGATGAAGTCCGTCGTAAACTAATGAATACATTAGTAGATGAAGAGCATTCAGTTCGTAAAGCTTATGGTGAGAAGGGTGTTGATATGGCTCGTGATTGGAAAATCCAGGAATTCTTACGTAGTGTAAACAAAGAATTTGTTGAAGACGAGCACAAGAAGCTGGACGACATGAAGCATGTCTTGGAAGATACCGTTCGCGGCAGTGCTATGCGTAAATTCGGTGAATTTTATTCTAAGAAGTTTATGAACTTCGGTCCTTTTAAGGATAATGTGATTGCTCGTAATACAGCAAAACGTGTTGTGTCTGCTGCCGTATTAGGTTCTATCCTGATTCCTTTTACTAGTGCGGGTGCAGCAGGGTATTTAGGTTATCGTGTAACTCGCGCCGCTATCTCAGGTATGGCTGGTGAATCAGCTGCTGCTGCTGTAGCTCGTGTTTTCGGAGGAGCAATGAATGAAAAAGGCGAATTTGAAAAATTTGCAAAGAAGCGTGATACTGAAACAGCAGATGCTCGCAACGAGTTCATTAAAGAGATGACCAAAAAGTTCGAGACTGATGTTAAACCAGAAGTTACTCCTACTATGATGGATAAAATCCGTAAAGATCATACTAAGACGGTTAATAATTACATGAACCGCCAGGGTAACTTGCGTCGCGCAGAGTTATGGGCACGTCTAATAGCTGGTGGAGCTACTGCTTATGGTCTATCACAAGTTCTACCTAGTCCTGAAGCCATAACTGACACTGGTCCTGTTTCAGGCCCAAGCCCAGAAGTGCCACCAGTGGTAGAACCAAACCCTGATTTAACATTGGAAGGTATATCAGTTGATGCTAGTGCAAAAGGTTCCATTCAGACATTCATGAACCTGAAGAAAGAAATGCTAGACCATTATGCTAATGATCCACGTTTTGCTGGACTTAGTCGAGATCAAATGGCTGAGAAGATGATACAAGAAGGTAATATGGATCCATTTGTAGAACAAATAATGGGTTCAAAAAGTTATGCTGACTTTGCTGAAGTTGCAAAAGATCACGGATTTTGGAAATTATCTGGTGTTGGTAACCCTAATGTCGATAGTGCATCTGTTCCGGCTGGTTCAACAATTGGTTTTGAAACTGGTAGTGATGGTGATTTGCACTATTTTATTAAGACTCCGTCAGGTGATAGGCTAGACATAACAAACTTTACAGATGAAGCCAGTGGTAAATTCAAAGGCGTTAAATTGATAGACACTACAGTTCCGCATCCAGCACCAAGCGCTAGTGGTATAGAAACTAGTAGTGCTGGTGGTGAAGTTCCTCCACCTCCAGATTCATTACTAGATGAATCAGAATTTGGTCAATCTGGTGTTGGTGGTAATGTCATAAAAATAGAAAATGCAAACCTAGAAGGCGCTACTGTTATTGGCGGTAAGGGTATCATAGATGTTCCACCAGCTACTGGTGGTATAGATGATAAATTAAAATTCTATAAATCTATATCTAACCCGGGTAATGAACACGAATACTATACAAACAAATACGGTTTTGAATCTAAAGGTAAGATGACCTATATGCCAGGCACAGCTGAAGACCCTACTACTGAATATTACGACAAGGCTGGTAATTACTATTATACCGAACAGTATTCCGGATATTATAAAGAAGTAGGTGGTCCGCATGATATCAAGAACAGTCCAATGTATCGTGAATATCATGCAATGCAAGATAATTATAATACCGCCCAACAAGAAATAATAAAGCTTGAAAAAGCAAAGCTTGATGCTGTTAGGGCCGACGTAGATAACGCTTATCAACCTGGCGCATCAGTAAATACACCAGCTGTTGACCCAGAGGTTGCGCAAGCTCGTGAAATAGCTATAAGAGAATCAACTAATGAAATAAATAATGATTGGGTTGATGATACATTCGGTAAGACTAATATATGGGGTGTACACAAACCAGGTATAGACTCTAACGCATGGAATGATATAAAAGGTGATAAAGTTGAAGACTTAGTTCGTAGCGGTAAAACTCCGAATGGGGATGATGTATATGGCGGGTCAAGTTTGTCTAAGAAAGAATCTAATTTCTTAGACCTGCTTATAAATAAATCTCAGACTTATGGAATTAATCCTAACAAAGGTGAAACAGTCGAAAGCTTTACACGTCGACTAGCTGAAGCTGAAGCTCGCAGTAAAATGGTAGCCACTCGCTAAATAGCATTGCGCATTATTTGTTAATAGAATAAAATATAATTATGCAAACATTAAAAGACATCATCACTAATTCATTCGCATTCGGCGACATTGCTGATGAAGAAAAGTCTAAAATTATAGACGAATTAGCTGATATTGCTATACAGCGTACAGTTATGCGCGCACTAGATAAAATGACTGATGAAGAAGTAGCTGAATTCGATAGTACAATGGGCGAACAAGCTGAACCTTCTAAGGTTTTCGAATATTTAGAAAACCGCGTACCATCATTCTATGACATGCTTCGCGAAGAAGTTTTACGTCTTCAAGCTGTAGCTACTACTCAAGAATAAATTTAGATACGAAAAAAGCCACCCTTCGGGAGTGGCTTTTTGTAAGAAATGAATCCATCTCTTATTATTTTACCGGTATTTCTACCGGGTTCTATTTTCCAGTGTCTATCGACAATCAGTAGCTGGAACCTACCAGGTTAGGGGCTACTGTCCCTGACCGCCAGTTGGGGGTTGGGCCGGGGCTTGGCCATTCCTGGCATACATATTCATAGTGTTATGAACATTGGCCATGTTATGAGCAGCATCAGTGTTCATTTTACGAGCAGTATTAAGGAATTGGTCTACCTCGTTGTAATGTTCACGGATATTGTCTCTGCGGAAATCAGTCAGTTCCCTGTGAATTCTGTCTCTACGGTTACGAGAACCATCGAGATACATCACAATAAATGCAACAATTGCAAGAATTGCAATGATTGCAAAGATTATCCAACCCCAGGGAGTTTGCGATTCGGTGACTCCGGCACCGGGTGCGCCTATGCCTTGCATAGCGCCATCCATGTGATGATAAACATCGTGTCTCATGCTTTCTTCTTTTTGATTTTCTTTCTCTTTTTCAGGTGTTTCTGGTATTTTGTAACCAATAGGTGTTAAGTCAGCAGTGCCGTTTATAGCGTTGTTGATTAAACCTGCATCTGTTGAAATCATCTGAGCGCATTGCAACACGAGCCATTCCTGACCATTGTATACAAGTACATTCTTCTCGATTTCTTTTACTGGGCCGAAAGCTTGAGCTCTGCCATTAAGAAGGTAAGTATTGTAATAGTTGTGACCAGCTGCTTTGTCGGCAACTGTTGAACCACTACGTACTTCTTCTAGGCTTTTACCAAACTTGGCCATTGTAAATCTACGGAGCACCTTTGTCCATTCCCCGCATGTCATACCTGGGTACAGGACGACATCTGCATTATTAGGGTTTACAACGTAGTCATAACCCTTGTTAGTGATCAAATCACCTTTTGCACTTTTAGCATTCGCGGAGAATGCAATAAGAATAATGGCAAGTGCAACCAAAATTCCTTTTATTGATATTTTCATTGTATTCGAACTTATTACTACTATAATAGCATATTATAGGCTAAAAGTCAAGGGGTATATTTACCCTAAAAATAGGTTTATTTTGTAATATTTTCTGGGGATTTCGTTAATATATACTTATAGTATAAGGCTTTTAGGGCTAAACCGGGTATATATGCTAAAATAGCTCTATGCATTTCCTTGAAACACTATCTCCGGCTCAAAAAGAAGCCGCAACTTATATAAATGGCCCACTTCTTATAATTGCGGGCGCCGGAGCAGGGAAAACTAAGACAATAACAGCCAGAATCGCACATATTATAGAAGGTGGCGTAGCCCCAGACTCTATCTTGGCTGTAACATTTACTAACAAGGCTGCCAAAGAAATGCGCGAACGAGTCCATAAACTATTGGGCTCAATGCATATAAATGCGTCACCTGTAATGATGACGTTCCATTCATTAGGCGTATCGATCTTACGTGAACATGGACACCTTTTGGGTCTTAAACGCGGCTTTGCTATTATGGACGAAGATGATGTACTGGTGTTAATAAAAGAATGTCTCAAAGTTCTTGATATTTCTCCGAAAGAATATGATCCGAAATTCTTCCGCTCTGTTATTTCACGTGAAAGGCAAGACGGTGTTACATGTGAATCATACGATGCTGCTCATCATGGTCAAAAGGGTTACCTAGTTAAACAAGTTTGGCGTCTATATAACGAGAAAAAGGTTTTGGGCGGCGGCGTGGACTTTGACGACCTATTAACTATGCCTATTGAAATGCTAAAGAAACATAGCAATATTCGCGAACTGTATAATAAAAGATTTAATTACATTCATGTGGATGAATATCAGGACGTAAATGATCTGCAGGTTGAAATGATAGAACTATTATTAGGTCCACATAAAAATATTTGTGTTGTTGGTGATGCTGACCAAACTATCTATTCTTGGCGTGGTTCTAAGATAGAACACATCATGCAGTACGAAAAGAAATTCGCACCGACTCATGTAGTAATGCTAGAAGAAAATTATAGGTCTAGCAAAATTATTCTTGATGCTGCGAATGAAGTTGTAAAGAAAAACAAAAATAGAGTTCCAAAGAATTTATATACTAACCGCGGCGGCGGTGAAGTTATAACAGTTCTTGAATGTGTTGATGAATACGACGAAGCTAAAACTATCGTTAACAAAGTCCAAGATGTAATTGATAGAGGTGTGAAGCCTACTGAAATAGCTATATTATATAGGGCTAATTTCCAGTCTCGAGTACTCGAAGAAGCATTTTTAGGTAGCGGTATACCATATACAATGCTGGGTACTCGGTTCTTCGACAGGCGCGAAGTTAAAGATGTGCTGGCTTTTATCCGCAGTGCAATGAATCGTAATTCTATTCCAGATTTTACTCGCGCTATTTCATCTGTTCCGCGTGGTATAGGTAAGACAACATTAGCCAAAGTTCTCGCAGGCGACACCTCTAGTCTAACTGCAAAAGCCAGCGCGTCACTAAATAATTTTTATAACTTACTAGACAGAATTAATTTAGTCATCGACGGCAAGACTGCTAGTGAAGCTTTGATCTACACTATTCGTGAATCAGGTCTAGAAGAAGCGCTCCGTGACGAAGGCCCAAGTGGATACGAGAGAATAGAAAACATTAAAGAACTAGCATCGCTTGCCGCTAACTACGACAGTTATGGGTCAGATGGTATGATGCTATTCTTAGAGCACGCTGCGCTGTATGACAATGATGTTGTAAATCAAGGCAAGCCCGAAGGTGTAATGCTCATGACCGTACACAGCGCCAAAGGTCTTGAATGGGATACTGTATTTATTACAGGACTCGAGCAATTTCTATTTCCGCATGTTTCAGAATCTAGTAACAGTCTTAGTGAGCAAGAAGAAGAGCGTCGCCTAATGTACGTTGCCATAACTCGCGCAAAAAGAAAGTTGTATCTATCATATGCACAGCTGCGTACTATCTTCGGCCAGAAGAAAATAGAATCCCCAAGCGAATTCTTGTACGATATCCCAGACGATGTCAAAGAAATAGTTCAGTCGTGGAGCAGCAGCCGCGAGCGTGTGGTATATTTAGACTAATATGGGTATCAAAGCCAAGAAATCATTAGGGCAAAATTTCTTAAAGTCTGATAAGGCAGTTAAGGAAATTATCGAAGCCGGTAGTCTTACTCCGGGTGATATTGTGCTAGAAATAGGTCCAGGTGAAGGTGTTCTTACAGAAAAACTTTTGTTAGCTGGCGTCAAAGTTATAGCCATAGAGAAGGATGATAGGCTAATAATACCTTTAAATACAAGGTTTCAGTCTGAAATTGCGGCAGGTAAACTGACAATAATACATGGCGATGTGCTTGATTTTGTGCAAAAAGACACTATTTCGCCTCTAGTAAAGGCTATTTTAGGTAGCAAATACAAACTAATAGCTAATATCCCATACTATATAACAGGTGAAATCATAGAAAGATTCAATACTATTAAAGAAAGCCCTATTTTAATGGTTCTTTTGGTGCAGAAAGAAGTCGCCGAGAGAATAATTGCCCGTGATGGTAAAGAATCTATACTTTCTATAGCAGTTAAGATGTATGGTCAGCCTAAGATAATATCTATTGTGCCTCGTGGGGCCTTCTCCCCAGCTCCAAAAGTAGATTCTGCTGTAATTAAGATTGATAATATTCAGCATTTTGGTACGAGTAAGTCTGAAAAAGAATTTTTTGATATTCTGCATGCTGCTTTTGCACATAAAAGAAAGTTGGTTTTGTCTAATATTAAGAATTTGCCTGATAACTTGTATAAAAAAACATACAAAATTCTATCCACTAACGCTGAGTCTAACGCTCGAGCGGAAGATATTTCTATTCACATCTGGAAGAAGGTGATATAATAAAAGCATCATGAAGAATGCTTTTTTTGTTTGGACTTTAATAATTGTCTTGCTCATTAGCGGCACAGCTACCGCTGCTAGTTATTTTAAGCCAGCTGGTGGAACAATTGGTTCTGTGTCTGGGATCACATGTGGTTCAGGGACAATATTTACAACATCTATGTCTTCTGGGTATTTTTGGGTTTCTACTAGTGGTCGTGTTTCCGCAGGTAAGAAAATATTAGGTATTTCTAAAACACAAAATAGCTCTGTCTGTTACACCGAAGGTGAAAATTCTACACCAGTAACAGTCAATGTAGTAGAACCTTATGGGGTCTCTCGCTAATATATATGTATATTCACGATTATCTACCAAGTAAAGAATTTCAAAAAAGATTATTAGCTATAATACTAATAGCTTTATCTATATTTGCTATCTATGTTTTAGTCAAACTAATCGGCCGCGGAATTCATACTTATAGGGTTGGTAAGCAAGTCCGCCAATTACCAGTTGAATTGCGCAGTCAGGCTGACACATTAACAGTGGGGGAACTTCAAAGAAAAGATTCCAATAATAACGGTATTCTAGACTGGGAAGAAAGGCTATATGGTCTTGATCCACTAGCTGATGGCACTGAAAATAAAAAAGTCGTAGAAGAAAAACGCAAAATACTCAAAGACACTAGTTCTGAATATGCAGCTAATGCCACCGTTGGTGAAACTAATGAGTTTACACGTGAATTCCTAAGCCTAATTACATCTCTTGGTGTATCAGGCGCGCTGAATGATGATGCACTAAACAACGTCGCTTCATCTTTAGGGGGTAAGATTATTAGTAATGATCAGCCTGAAATATATACCAGGAATGACTTCAAGGTAGTCCGCGACACCGAAGTTACTCGTAAAGAATATCAAAGACTTTCCAGTAATGCTCTTAACAGACTTAATACTTTGCCAATGCTCGGTTATGAAATGGAATTCTTATCTCAGTCTATTTCTACTAATGACCCAACATTGCTTGATCCACTAGACAATATTGCTTCTACTTATAAATCTTTTTCTACTTCACTTCTTGCTGTTCCTGTGCCGGAACCATTACTGAATGCTCATAAAGCATTAGTTAATAGTTCGGAATATGTAGGTAGAGCGCTACTAATGGTGCAAATGTTTAACACTGACCCAATGACAGCACTACAGGGTATCGCAATGTATAATACTCACTTTTTAATAATGAATGCATCGCTCGACGAGCTTGCAGGCTCTCTTAATCTGTAAGATACTATATATATGTACTTCTTAAAAAAGAACCGTTATAAAATAATTTCCAAAGTACTATTATTTTCTCTTATACTCGAACCTTTTTTACTATTGGGCTTTGCTCGTCCTGCTGTAGCTCAGACTAACGCTAACAATAATCAATCCTTTAACCAGGCATTTAGTAGCTACGATGGAATTTCTCAGTGGGGGAACTTAGACATAATAAACAATCCAGCTATTGGTTCAGCGCTACGTTCATGTTTACAAGTTGTACCTAGTTTTACTCGTAAAATCAAACGTGTGTTTGGTAGCGGTAGCTCTGCTGCTACATCTTCAACTATAGGTAGCTCTATTCGTTCTGGTAATTTTGATTTGTGTCAGGTATTAAACGAAGACAAATGGGGCTATGGGTCAGCCCTGGGGGATGATGGTCGTTTTGGCGGCTATGTATCACCAGAAGCGCAGCAAGCTTGTGAAGAACAGCGTGACGAAGAGAGCGGTCTAGCTGATAAATTAGCTCAGTCTCAGCAAGGTAGTTCAGAAACAGTTCCCGTTGAAGACAAAACTGCAATTGATAAACTTGATAAACTAGAAAAGCAAAATAAAGATATTCTAGCTAAGCTTAATTCTGTTAACACAGAAACTACTAAAACCAACAAAAATCTTGACGAAGTAAAAGTTCGTGAAGAATGTATGGACAGTATTGCTTACTCTATGACAAAGACTTTGCTTGCTGGTGTTACAGAAGGTACCGTCAATCTAATAAATGAAGGTAATTTCGGTGACCCCTTTTATATAAAAGACACTAAGAAATATTTTGAAGATATAGATAAATTATCTTTGAAACAAGTCTTTGGTTCACTAGTTGATTCTATAGATACAAATTCTGCAGATTTTCCATTCCTGCGTTCAACTTATAAGAATTTAGTTGAACAGAATATACCAGTACCATTCCGTGACCGTGCACGTTTTACTTTAGAGCAAGTTCTGTCCGGTCAGCCTTATAATGCAGCAAATGATCCAGCACTAAGAACCACTAGTTCTGGACAGGGTTCGCTAGTTGAAGCGTTCAAGAGAGACTTCTCTGTTGGCGGCTGGGAAGGCTGGCTAGCATTGACTCAGTCTCCACAGAATAACCCTATTGGTTTTGCAATACTTGCTCAGGAAGAATTAGTAAAGAACCAAACAGCTGCTAAGGAGCAAGCTAAGAGTGAGCTCGATCAAAACGGTGGACTACTATCAATGAAACGCTGTACTGAAGAATACGTACCAGCTACATTTGATGATAATGGTAAATATATAGAAGGCTATATCAGGACTCGTGGAATAAAGGTTGGCCCTAATGATCCTAACTGTCGCGCAAGTGAAGTGACAACACCTGGTAGAGTATTGGCTGCACGTCTAGACTCTGTTATTACTTCTGATGTACGTCAGCTTGAGTTAGCTGACAGGTTTAACGAATCGCTAAATCTTATATTTACTAGTGCTTTTAATAAACTAACTTCTGAAGGTCTATCTGCGCTATCCAGTAAGACTTATGGTTCATGGGCTAGCCAGACACGTAAACAATCATTTATACAAAGATACAATAGTACTCTAAACCAAGTTGGCGGTACTAATGCTAATAACTCTCGAGATGTAGAAATAATTTACCGTAGACCTACATCTAGCTTCTCTACTTATGATTTTGATATTACGACTGATCTATTTGATCAGCAAATAGGTTGTACTGTTGTACCGGGTGTTCTAACTAACGAAAAAAACTATCTAGCAGAACTTCAGAATTCAAACAATGTTCGCCAGAGTCCACTATATAAACTAATGCCAGCTATGGCAGAGCTTGATTTCTGCGTGCCAGGTCCTACAACTAACTGGGAAGACTTAGCTGATGAAAAATATGCTGATGTTGTGGCAGGTATATCAACAAACGGTATTGGTTTCGATGCATTTTCTACTTCAGGTTATGACGATGTTGTTAAGAAACAAGTCGAGAAGATAGAGAAAGATGCAGAACTAAGAAACCTAGGTTACAAATCTACACAAGTTTCTATTATGGCAGCTGGAGCATATTTTGCATCTGTAACATACGGAATATCTGCTGCTGTAGCAGGTATTGTTAACGGTATTATTGAAATCTCAAAGAGAAGACAGGATAAAAAAGACCAAGAAGAAATTAGAAACTTAAATGAAGCTTCTGGATTATTACGTGACGCAACTGAATATTCTTTCGAAAGAGAAGGTTTTGAATGGGCAACATATCAGCTGGAAAACCTAAAGAGCGATTATACTAAATATAAAGAAGCTGTATATGATAAATTCAGTGATGCCAATAGTATTCCTGTAGCCAAAGTTGCACGTCCATTTATTCAAGACCTGTCTATTTACGGTGAAAACCTATTATCTATTCAAAATAGTTACAATGAAGAAATCAAACAAACAAAAGAAAGAATCACAGAACTTCAGTCTATATATGATTCTGTAAAAACTATCAAAGATAATGCTACAAAGAGAGCTAAAGACCAAGGCATTTCTCTTGAATTACCGAAAGAGTGTAAGCCAGCTGCTAATCAGTGTCCTAACGTGGTAAAAGTTGGCAAGTATCTTATCACTGTTGATCCAACAGGCTATCCTCCAATAGGTGGTAACAGTAGCGCTTATACCGCTGACCCAGCAATATTAGCGGGTGCTATAGGTAGCGCGTCAGGTGCTAATCCAAATTCTGGCGGAATATATGGTCAGTATTATGGTTCTTCTACTGCTGGTGGCGCGCAAGTATCAGGTACTGGAATTAATGGATATAAATTCGGAGACCCATCTGTTACTGTGTCTAATTTCTTCGGGGCGCCTTTGTTTAGCAGTTCTGGTTATACTATAGTATTTAACCTGTCTACAAATTCAGATACAATCTCTGTTATTTTAAACGCTCCTTTTGCTAACAATGTAGAACTATACGGCACTTCACAGTATTCAACCCAAGCTTTCGGATCATCAAATCTAATTGGCAAAAAGGTAACATTAACAGCCTCTAACCCTAACGCAAAGACTGTCCAATATAGTTGTACAATTAAACAGTCTGGAATAGGACTAGCCTGTGAATAATATGAAAAGATTTAAGATAAAACCAAAAGTTGCTCTTATTATAATACTAGGTCTTGTAACTCTAGCTGGAATTATAGTATATATGCGAGCTACTGCACCTAATAAGGTTAATGGTGATGCTGAGGATAAATCATTCTTCTCTTTTTTTGGTGAAAGGAAGATTAAGCCACTAGATGATAATACTGTACCCGGTGCTTCTACTGGCGGCTCAGGTTCAGCAAACGATGGTGTTACTGGTGGCGATACTAATGGCGGTGATATCGGCGGCGGTAGCACAAGCTCTACTTCTGGGTTAACTGGTGGCAGTGGATCACTGTCTCTTCGTCCTATTGGAACTAATGTACAATCAGGTGGTACAACGTCTTTGGGTAGTACAGGTGCGGGTACTGGCGGAACAGGCTCCGGGGGCTTTACTGGCGGTACAGGCAGTACTACTGGTGGTGGTACTAACAATAATCCTGGTCAAAATATTCCTCAGGTGGATTGTAGTCCCGTGCAACTACCTTATACTGATGCAGAAATAGCCGAACTAAAAGAATTAACACAAAGATTCTACCGTATCGCTGCTAATTTACATACTGATGTAGACATAGAAAACGAACGTTTAACTCGTAAATCATATTATGACCTGTATAACCAAACATTGGATTATACAAAACAGTGTTACGCAGAGCTCAAAGACCCTAAATACGCTGACAAAGCTAAAAATGCAAATGCTGAATGGCATCCATATCTAACCGACACTGTTCTTAAAAGAATTGCAGTTTATGACCCACGTGTAAAATTTGTAATTAATAGTGAAGAGGCAAGTTTGAATCAACAAATCTCTACCACAAACATTCTTATATCTCGCATAAATACACAAATAGCATTTATTGATTCTTTGGGGTCTAATGCTAACGCTGCTCAGAAAAATCTAAGAGATACTCTGTCTTCAGACCTGCAGACACAAAATAGTTATTTGGCTAAATTTAAGAAAGACCTGGCTGACCTAAAAACTACCACTGGTGGTATTTCCAAAGGCGTAGTGGGCTCATTCTTTACAGAAGATGTTTACAAGCTAACAAACTTGCGTGTACCAAGGCTTAATAAAAATGCTCGTATAGATAGAATCTGGAGGTATGCAGGAGAATATGGTAAAGATAGTGGTAATAAAATCTGGGGCCAATTATTTGATCCAGATAATCCTAACATATATTACCCTTTGAATCCGTTGAAGACTCTCATCAAAGATTACTGGGATGATAAAATAAACGATGCTCCAAGATATGACCCAGGTAATCCTCCTGAACATGAAAACCTGCCACAAAGCTATATGCATATATTTAGAATGGTGGAAGATGGTCTAAGAATCTGGTAAAAATACACAATATTTACAAGCCCCTACTTTTAATAGAGTTAGGGGCTTGTAAATTATGGAAAATATGCTATTATGGCAAACATATGAATACAGGTAATATCGCTCTCTCTCCAGTAGATATAGAAGCTCGCAAGAAGCTTGATTTTGACTCAGGTGACACTGTTCGTGTGTCAACTAAAATCGTTGAAAAAGGCAAGACACGTTTGCAAGCTTTCGAAGGTCTAGTTTTAGCTCGTAAGCACGGTACATCACAAGGTGCTACTTTTACAGTGCGCAAAGTTTCTAACTCAGTAGGAGTTGAACGTATCTTTCCTCTATTCTCTCCGCTAGTTGCATCTATCGAAGTAGTTAAGAAGACTCGTACTCGTAAGAGTAAGCTATACTACATCCGTGAAAAAGCTGTTAAAGATGTTCGCAAGCGTCTTAAGAAAGCTAAAGTTGAAGAAACTGATTCAGCTGAATAATAAAATCCCCTTAACAGGGGATTTTATTTATGTGCGCGGGAGAGGACTTGAACCTCCAATCCGTTTCCAGAGCTACCACCTCAAG
>CAZTIN010000021.1:0-13517 GCA_964613525.1 uncultured Candidatus Saccharibacteria bacterium | reverse complement strand
ACCGGCAGCGAGTATTACTACTTGGATATTTTCCATCCCGTTAGAGATAGGACGCGATTCATTGCGTCCGTTATTATTTAATTGATTATTCATAAGATTAAAAAATAGGATCCCTTATATTTAGTAGC
Organism: uncultured Candidatus Saccharibacteria bacterium; assembly: GCA_964613525.1. GTDB lineage: Bacteria > Patescibacteriota > Minisyncoccia > Phycocordibacterales > UBA9973 > 2-01-FULL-33-17. The sequence goes on along the minus strand of CAZTIN010000021.1, from coordinate 13,389 downwards.
CAAAATAACTACTTAATCTCTAACGGGATCCATTTAAGAATACTAGCAAATTTAGAGCTATTTTAAAAGAGAGACCTATTTTGTGCGCGATAAGGGATTCGAACCCCTGGCCTTCCCCACGTCAAGGGGACGCTCTACCAACTGAGCTAACCGCGCAAACTTTTTACAAAGAAAATATAACTTAAAAATCAACATAAATCAAATAAAAAAAATCGCTGGTATAACCAGCGATTTAATAAATATTTTTTAAATTCTAATCACCTTTAAATTTTAAATTATTTTCTCTTAGATATTCTTCGAGTTCACTTAGAGTTTTTTTACCCATTTTCCTGAGATTAAATAAATCATTCCAACGTAAATCAATGATGTCACGCAAAGTTTTTATTCCATTCTCCTTTAGTATGTTGAAAAGCCTGACAGAAAAATTAATATCTATTAATTTAGTATTAAGCAATTCTTCTCTTTTGATTTCTTCTACAGATAAAAAATTTTTCTGAATTTTATTTAGATCAATTTCTCCTTTTTCAAGCTTAGATATATAAACTTTCATCTCAGCATTCTCTTTCTTTAAATATTTTATCTGTTCCAACACAGTGGTAGGCTCCATATAAAAATAATTAGTTTCTTTAAAAATGTGGATCAATTTAGAAATGTGTTCTAATTTTATTACAATACGTTTAATAATTTTAGGTAAAACCAACGAAACTTTATGCCGCGGTAATTGTACCTTCTCAGAAATTTCTTTAAAAGAATATCCGCGCATGTATAAATTAAGTATCAGAAGATGATCTTCTCTTAGCCCAGACAAGTTTGCCGTAGAATAATATAACCTTTCTAGAACAGAACTGACGTGTTTAATTTGCTCCATCTCTAATTTGAAGGGATAGGATGTTAAGATAGATTCGTTAACCCCAATTAAATCAGATTTTCTAAATAAAAATTTAGAACCACCAGATGATGAAAGCCGGTACATGTTGATACCGTGCTTTTTGCAAAAATATGAAATAGGACTTTTGTTATCAATTCCCAGGATTTCTTTTGCTTCTGCTTCAGAAATAAAAGGCTCGTTAAAATCTAATACTCCCATTTTTTGAGCTAGAATTTGAGCATCAATGGTGAAATTTTCTTTATCAACTGCAATTTCAGGGATTAAACCTTTTTCAATGTACGATTGAATGGGGCGAATATCTTTTAAAAGTAAGATATCTGCAACCTCTTGTAATGTTAATTTATTGTTCATTTTTTATATATTTTATTGTATATATAATAGCATATTTTTAGGTAAAAGTCAAGCTAAATAGTCCCTATTCCATAAGACTAAATAGCTATTTTATGCTATATTATTAATGTGAAATTACAGGATTTAACTGCATCTCTTAACTCTCAGGGCAAACATATTCTAGCTAATGTTATAGATAAGTTTGCTGACTATAGTATAGAAAACTATTCTAAATATCTCTGGGACTACAATACTGATATAAGTCTAGAACCTGAACTAGTTCAGGCTTTTAAGATGGAATTTACTCGTCTTGGGATAGACGAAGGTGAGCAAGATAAAATCATAGAATCTTTAGTTAAATACCGCACACTACAGACGGCCCCACATACAGGACTAATGGATTCAACTTCTGTCCCAGCTTTTACCATGCACTATATTGGCACCAAATCCTTGCCAGACGATGCATACTATGTCGTAGGAACATTTTCAGGTATACCTTTTGGTAACGATTCTTATCCTGGGGCTATATCATTCAGTAAAGAAACAGATTTTGAAGATGTTATTAAACCTGACTCTCCTGCCCTAAATGAATTCAAGAAGAAGCAGTCCGACCGCGAGCGTGATGTAGTGAATGAAAAATGGAACAGAATATCGCTATACGACAAATCTCTTCGCGACGAATTAGTATACCGATCTACTGTGCCTCAGATATTTAAAGATAATTACAATAATTTTTCAGAAATAGTTGCTGATTATTTAGTATACAAAGATGGCGATACTGACTTTACTAAAGTTATGCTAAATTCAGTTCAGAAATTTAGCCGTAATTTATTCCGAAACGATAGGCTGGTTTATATAGACATCAACGAAGTCATCACGAACTATTTGACTTTGGTTTTAAATAACAAAGATCATTTTATTTATAAAATGTTTTTTGATGCGGGGGTTCACAAGCAAATTATTGATACATGGTCTCGTGATGCACATTTCTTCTATGACATGGTGGATAGTAAGAATGGCAAGAAACAAGTCCACGCATATATTGACGACCTAGTACTAAAGAATGGCCTTAACGAAACAGAATTAACTCCAGAGATTTTAATCAAGAAGCTAAAAGATGACAGACTATGCCCGGGTGTGTTTATAGGGTTTACAATACTAGCCTTTTTAAATGGTTTCCAGTGTTTCGGTAGTTTCAAGCAAGTTGGCTACCTTAGCGAATATAAAGACATTTGGATGAAGAGCAATTTATTAGGTATAGACATTAGTAGTGTACGTACTGATTCACTAACCACCGGAACATTGCCACATGAAAGTGAAAAATACTACACTGCCATAGATATACTATTAGGCAAAACATGGCAGCCCAATAATTATGTTACAAAGTTTAGTGATATAATTACAGGAATGGAAGAGCGCTTACTAGCATTTAAGAATTAACATGGCGAAATATCATTTTATCGGAATATGCGGCAAAGCAATGGGAACACTAGCTGTTATGATGCAGTCCCAGGGCCACGAAGTTACTGGGTCAGACGAAGGGTTCTACGAACCAATGCTAGGCTATCTTAAAAGTCATAATATAAAATTCTTCGAAGGCCACAAGCCGGAAAATATTCCGGAAGACGTGGATTTTATAGTTATTGGTAAACATGCCAAGCTTATCCCTGAAACTAATGAAGAAGTAGCTTACGCATTCACGAAAGAAAACAAAGTAATGTCACTACCTGACCTACTGAATCGTCTTACTATTGGTAAACAAAACATGGTTTGCGCTGGTTCATTCGGTAAATCTACCGTTACTACCGCTGCTAGTTTCGTACTGGAGCACGCTGGTAAAAACCCATCTTATTTTATAGGTGCAGTGCCGCTGGATATGGCGGATTCAGGCGTACTAAAAGAAAGTAATTTATTTGTATTAGAGGGTGATGAATATCCGTCCAGTAACTGGGATGCGCGCGCTAAATTCCTGCACTATAACCCAACTAGCGTTATCCTGACTTCATGCGAACATGACCATATCAACGTATACCCAACTCTTGAAAGTTATTTAAAACCTTTCCAAGACTTGCTGAGCATCCTACCAGAAGACGGCCTACTGGTGTACCACAAAAATGGTGAGAATATTAATGATGTACTGGATAGCGCTAACTGCAGTACTATTAGCTACGGCATAGACCAAACAGCTGACTATTATGCTAGCAATATAATATTCGGCGAAGTTACAGAGTTTGATTTGTATAAAAGAAGCGAATTAATTACAAAAATCAAAACTAATCTACTAGGTAAACACAATATTGAAAACATAGTCGGAGTATCCGCAATGCTGTTAGAAAAAGGAATGGTCACAGCTGATGAATTAGTAAATGCGCTGACATCATTCCATGGAGTTAAAGGTAGACTTAATAGGCTAGATAATGCTAATACTGTTCCTATAATCGAAAGCTACGGTTCATCATATGCCAAAGCCAAAGCCGACATAGAAGCCATAAAGCTACATTTCCCTACTAAAAATATTATAAATATTTTTGAACCGCACACATTTGGCTGGCGCAATAAATTAAACGCGAATTGGTACAGCGATGTATTTAACGGATGCAGCACTGTATACATATTCCATCCGCCAACTCACGGCGCTGGTACAATAGACCAATTTACACAAGACGAAATAGTTGAATTAGTAAAAAATTCTGGCGTTCCGAATGTTGTAGCTGTACAAAACAAATCTGAAGTATACGAGCATCTCAAGAATGATCTAAATGAAAATTCTCTAATAGTCCTAACTACATCTGGTTCACTCGACGACCTGCCGGAAGAAATAGCAAGTAAAATATGAAATAAAACCGAAGTTTATAAACTTCGGTTTTATTTTTCTAGGTCTAGGATTTCGTCGATTCTGATTTGATCTACGAATTCGGGTACGTGGGACACTAATATCATAGCGCCTTCGTATTCAGATAAAGCTTTAGCTATTACTGGTAAATGACGGAAGTTAATATGGTTTGTAGGCTCGTCCAGTATTAGTAAACCTGGTTTTTCCAGTACAAGTCTGGCAAATGCAACTAGTCCTTTCTGCCCTTCGGATAAACTACCGATTTTAGTTTGGACTGTTGCTCCAGTTATTAGGAAGCTACCTGCTGTGCTATATATTCTTTCTGGGTCTATCTTTTCACCGCCTATTTCAAGACCTTCGGCTAATGACTGGAATACTGTATGGTCAAAATTTAGAGTTGAGAAGTCCTGCCTATAGTAACCTACGCGTACACCTTTCTTTATAACACTGCCCTCGGCTTTGCCTGTAGCTATACTTTCAAGCAGTGTTGACTTACCTATTCCGTTCGGGCCTTTTAGTAGCAGATGCTGGTTACGCTTTAATGATATCTTGCAAGTCCTACTCTTTATCTCGCCTTTTACAACTGTATTGAATGAAGTTATACCTATTATTTCACCTATTTGGTCAGGCTGGTTGGGTATACGGAAATTCCTGATAGTTTTATCTTCTCTTCTGATATCAACTAATTCGTCTTCTAGATCTTCTGCTAGTTCACGCATACGTTTAGCCACAAGACGCATTTGTCCACCTTTATAAGCAAACTGGTTCGCCTTCTCCTTCTTGGCAATAATTTGCTTTTGGAGCTGAGCATTCTTCATGTTTTCCTTTTCTACGCGGACTTTTATGTCTTCAACTACGTCATAGTAGTTACCGACATACTGCTCTACCTTCTGAGTATAAATATCCAAATAAAAGACACCTTCTGTAAAAGAATTCAAGAATTCTGCATCGTGAGAAATAACTATAACTGACTTTTTATATTTTTTCAGGAAGTCAGTCAGGTGTTCTATACCTGCTTTGTCTAAATTATTTGTCGGCTCGTCTAGTAGTAGTAAATCAGGGTTTTGAATCAAAGCTGAAGCCAGTAGTAGGCGCGCCTGCTGTCCACCAGAAAAAGTCTTTATGATTCGGTCATGGATATTTTCATGATTCTTAAAATGTACGACTTCTAGTACATCGTCTATACGTGGGTCAATATCATAAACCTTTTTCGGGAAACATTTCTGGAAGAATTCACGTACTGTTAAACCCATTTCGTCACGTGGTATAACTTGTCGTGCAATAGCAATACTAACTCCGTTAACTATATTTATGGTTCCATCTTCTGGCTTTATAGTACCTGTTATTAGTCCAAATATAGTACTTTTACCAGCACCGTTCTGCCCCATCAGTGTCATTTTAGAACCATGCTTGATAGAAAAATTCACCTCATTCAATATAGGCTTGTTGGGTGAATATTCAAAACTCACATCTTCAAATGATACTATTGTGTCTCCGACTTTCATGTGTGTTTTATACTACACTATTTTGACAAATTATAAAACCCTTGGTTTATCAAGGGTTTTATAATATTACATTTCTCTAAAAGTTATTCCGCCAGGTAGTTCGAACTGTGTCATATCTGGCGCCCATTCTTCGCAATCATAATCGCCTATTTGCTGTGCGTTCCAGCTGTATTGTCCGGACATACCAGTATTAGTGTCAGACGCATTACTATCAACAACTTTGGATTTGAACCCCATGCCAGCAGCCATAGATGACCAAGTATATGTATAGCCATCACGCACAATTAGACTAGTGTTTATATTTATACCCTGAGCCTGAGTACTGTATTCACCACGTATCATACCGCCACTAATATAAGCAGTACCCACTGTTGTGGAGCCTTCTATATTCTGGTTTACATTACATTTATAAGACCCACCCTGTTTTACGAAATCAGCAAAAGCCATTTTCTTACCGCTAGACTCAGTAACTTCCATATCATCACTATTAGTAGTAGGCATAGTATTATTACCAGTAAAAGCTACATATAGTCCGTACCCTACAAGACCTATGCCAACTATTATAAAAATTAAATTTTTGTTCATAGGTTTATTATAGCACTGAACTTATATCACACATAAATTTACTGACGTAAATTTTGCGCGACCACGGCTACCGGGAATCGGTCACGATCAGTGGCTATAATTCTTCGTTAGGTCTCAAATTCTAACTCACTGTCCCGACCCGGCCTCACCCTTCATAAATTCAGGGTTCCGGCTTTCGATTATCTCTAGTAGAGATTCACTGAAAACAAAAATACCCAGCGCAAGGCTGAGTATTTTTGTTTTTGTGACCCTACCGGGAATCGAACCCGGATTTCCAGGATGAAAACCTGATGTCCTAACCGTTAGACGATAGGGCCGAAATCTTTTTACTTTCGTAAAATATATTGTTTTTGTTTCCAGGTTTTAAAACCTGATGTCCGCTATAGTCTTAAACTGGTTAGACGATAGGGCCGAAATCCGCTAAATTTAATTAGCTGTTCAGCATTATAGCATCTTTTTATAAAAAAGAAAAGGCCTTATGTTCTTATAAACTATAGGCCTTTTATTCTAAGAGTAAAGATTGTCTACCCCACGTTTTTTATATTCTTCAAACTTTCTTTTTCTGATTTTTTCAAACGAATTGTTCAAAATAGCAGATAGAAAAGCAAACCATATAAAAGCAGTGACGAAAGAAATAGCATTTGGCATGATAAATTCGGAACATTCTACGGAAAGCCTAAATTTACCAATTAAAACTAACAAAAAGATGTTTAACAGCAGCGATACAAAACCTACTATCCATACAGTTTTAGGCTCTAAATGACCTTTTAAACCAAGGCCCCCTATTACCCAAAAACCTAAACAAAATAAGATTTGAAATATGGATGGAATAGCTATTTTTATCAAAGCTTCTTGCTGGTCGCAATTCAGCATAATTGGATTTGCAACAAAATAATTTGTTACAAATATTACTGTAGATGGAACTAATATCAATAAAAGTATTGGTGTTAGTAATGGGATTTTTGACTTTGACTCCATTGTGCAATATTTTAAATTACCTTTAAAATACCACATTATTCAGAATAGTCCAAAATATTGACTTATCGCTCAGCATGTAGCAATATTTATATTAATAAATCAAAATATGTTATGGACACAAATAATAAAAATACAAACAAGGAATATTTCATAAACAAATTTCAAAAGTCACTAAGCTTTACAGAACAAGCTATCTGTTGGGAACACATTAGTATCCAAGAATTAAAATTTGAAGACTGGCAAGAATTAACTGATCAAGAAAAATTAAGTCTACCAATACATTATAATTTGTATAACAAGATGAAGAAGAAGGCTGTTTCTTTGCTTCATGGAAAAGAGTTATACATAACAATCATAAGATTAACTTCAATAAATGATTTTGAATACTATCCAGCAGAAGACAACATTGCGCCTTATTATGAAGAAATCCTAAACTATCAGCTGACTGATAAAGAATTAATCAATGTTTTCTTGAGTTTAATAAATTCATTTAATCTCTTTAATAAAACAGAAGAAGGAGAAGAAGATTATGAAAGTATTGAATACAGGATATCTGTTTTAATTACTAAACGTGATCTAACTTTTGAAGACTTAGCAGAACTAAATTATTTAGGAATATTCCATTTATTTCAAGATACTGAAAAAAGATTAAGATTCCACAACATAGACCTAAAGAAAGCCGTGGAATATTCCCGAATGGGTATGATTGAAAAAATGGACATTAACCATGAAGATAACCTGATAGAGAATGTAGCATTATGTTCATCAGAGCCAACTTTTGAAATTTATTTAAAATTCAAGGAATTAGCGGAAGATGAAGATATAATGGATAACCTATTGTATGACGCTAGGAGCATAGTTAAGAAAAAAATTCGAAGAAAAAAGAAATAAATTTACCAGATAAAAATCCCTGTGAAGAAATTACAGGGATTTTTTTAGTACTTCGTTTATTATTTCTAAGACTCTTTTAGGTGATGTATTAGTAGTATTTATATTTAAGTCAAAATTTTCCGGACTATCTATGTTTTCAATTTTATAGTAGTTCTTATACCTTTCGAATATATGTTCTTCCCTATCCAATGTTTCAGACTTGGCAATTTCTATATTTTTATTTTCTCTACCGGCTATACGCTGAACTCTTTCGTCAAAATCACAGTATAAACGAATTTTAAAAGAGTCCGGTATAAAATGCCATGCAAGACGGCTCTCAAATACAAAATTATCGTTTTCTTTGCCGTAACTTTCCACGTGCTCGTCTAGCCATTTATCATACTCATCGGTAGTAAGAGATGCTTTGTCTAGCTCGTTTACTGTCATACCTTTACTCTGCGCTAATTCACGAAACATATTACCGCTGGATTTGTATTCATATCCCAGCATTTCTGCCAGGCTTTTACCTGCTGTGGTTTTACCTGTTCCGGCCAGTCCGAAGATAGTTATTTTCATAAAAACATACTACCAATAAAATCATTTTTTTGCTATATTTGCTCTATGCGTATACTTTCTATAGAAACTAGCTGCGACGAAACATCAATGTCTTTGGTGGATTTTACTGAAAAAGACAGTACGAAGATATTAATACATTCACATTTTACTGCATCTCAAGCCATGCTCCATGCTGAATATGGTGGCGTTTTCCCTGCTGTAGCTAAACGTGAACACGTCAAATCTATTACCCCACTACTAATTGCCCTATTAGATGAAAGCAAGAGCAGTATTGATAGTGCCGAATGGCGCCCAGCTCCTAATTGGAATAAGGACAAAATAAATGAAATTCTTAACAGAGACCCAGAGTTAGCTGAAGATTTAAATCGTTTCTTAGCTAGCGCTACATTCCCACAAATAGATGCTATAGCTGTTACCTCTGGCCCAGGGTTAGAAATAGCTCTTTGGGTTGGAATAACATTTGCCAAAGCATTAGGATATATTCTTGATATACCTGTTATTGGTGTTAACCATATGATGGGACACCTGGTGTCATCTTTAATTCAAGATAGTTCATTAAGAACTGAAATAGATTTTGCTAACATCCCGGATAATTCACTATCACTACTAATATCCGGAGGTCACACAGAATTAATAAATATTAATAATGGTAAATACGAACTATTAGGCGAAACAGTTGACGATGCCATAGGCGAAGCTTATGACAAAGTAGCGCGCCTAATGGGACTACTATACCCTGGCGGTCCACGTATTGCTAAACTTGCCAAAGAAGCCAGAGAAAAAGGAATAACACCCGTTGACCTACCTCGCCCAATGATAAATAGTAATGACTACAATTTTTCTTATTCAGGACTTAAGACCGCTGTAATGTACCACTTGCGTAAAAACAAATTAGAAACAGAAGAAGATAATTTAGCTATGGCGTTAGGGTTTGAAAATGCAGCAACAGAAGTAATAGTTAAAAAAGTTAAAAATGCTCTTATCGAAACCGGTAAAACGGATTTACTATTAGGTGGCGGAGTCGCAGCTAATGAATACCTGAATGGTGAATTAGTTCGTATTACTAGTGGTCTAGGCGTAAAAACTCATAGCCCAATAATGGCACTAACTGGTGATAATGCACTAATGATAGCACTAGCTGGTTACATTAAAATCAAAGAAAATGGCTTAACAGATGAATCAGGTTCAATAGTTGCCAAAGGCACCCTATCTGTGGCTTAAAAAGCCTTTGAATGCTATACTTTTCTCATGATAGACGACAAGTTTTTGAAGCCTTATGACCCAGGCAGTAGTGAAGACCGCATCTATAAAATGTGGGAAGAATCCGGGTTTTTTACACCTGAAAAATGCGTAGAAGCTGGTGTCGTCAAAAATGTAACTAAACCATTCTCAATAGTCCTGCCACCACCTAATGTTACAGGAACACTACATATAGGACATGCCGCTATGCTTGTCATAGAAGACATCATGGTGCGTTTTAACCGTATGCAAGGACGCGAAACACTATGGCTACCAGGTACTGACCACGCAGCTATTGCAACCCAAAGTAAAGTTGAGAAGATTCTTGAAAAAGAAGAAGGTAAAAGAAAGTCTGACCTAGGTCGCGAAGAATTCTTAAGCCGTGTTAACAAATTCGCCCAGGATTCTCATGACACTATCGTGAACCAAGTACGCAAGATGGGTTCCAGTGTTGACTGGACGCGTGAAGCTTTTACATTAGACGAAGAGCGCAACCTAGCTGTACGCACTGCATTTAAGAAAATGTATGACGACGGCTTAATATACCGCGGCCACCGCATAGTTAACTGGGACCCCAAAGGCCAAACTGTTATTTCTGATGATGAAATAGTTCACGAAGAACGTAAAGCCAAGCTTTATACTTTTAAATATTCAAAAGACTTCCCTATTTCTATATCCACGACCCGTCCTGAAACAAAGCTAGGTGACGTTGCTGTAGCTGTGCATCCGGATGATGCTCGTTATACAGAATATGTTGGTAAAACTTATGAAATAGATGATTTCTGTGGAGCAAAACTTAGTATCAAAATAGTTGCTGACGAAACAGTAGAAAAAGATTTTGGAACTGGGGCTCTAGGCGTTACACCAGCACACAGTCAAATAGATGCGGAAATTGCACAGCGTCATGACCTACCTACTAAACAAGTTATCAATGAATTTGCAAAAATGACTGTTGGCAATGAAAGTATTTTAAACAAGAAAACTACTGAGGCTCGCGAGATAATTGCAAAATGGTTAGAAGAACAAGGTCTAATGGAAAAAGTAGAAGAAGTTAATCAGAATGTTTCTACAGCTGAAAGAACTGGCGCAATTATAGAACCGTTGCCAAAATTGCAATGGTTTATAGACGTAAACAAACCTATTAAAAACCGCAGTAACAAAACATTAAAAGAATTAATGTTAGATGCTGTTAGTAGTGGCCAAACTAAAATAATTCCAGACAGGTTCGAAAAGATTTATTTCCACTGGATAGAAAATTTGCGTGACTGGTGTATATCCCGCCAAATCTGGTACGGCCACCGTATTCCTGTATGGTACCGTGGAGACGAAATATACTGCGGTATAGAATCACCTGCTGGTGATGGCTGGGTTCAAGACGAAGATACACTAGATACATGGTTTTCATCTGGACTATGGACATTCTCTACTCTAGGTTGGCCAAACGAAACAGAAGACTTTAAGAAATTCCACCCGACAACAGTTCTAGAAACTGGTTACGATATACTATTCTTCTGGGTAGCAAGAATGATACTGATGTCTACATACCTAGTAGGTACTGTGCCTTTTGAAACAGTATATCTTCATGGACTAGTACGAGACGGCCAAGGCCGCAAGATGAGTAAATCACTAGGTAACATCATTGACCCACTAGACATGATAGCTAAATACGGAGCAGATGCACTACGCATGTCTCTTATTATTGGTACTGGTCCAGGCAATGACAGTAAAATGTCAGAAGATAAAATCAAAGCTTATAAACATTTCGCTAACAAGCTATGGAATATAACTAGGTTTATTGATACATATACCGAAGGTGCAACACTAGATGAAAATTTTAGTAGCTTTACAGATAAAGATAAAGAATTAGTAAAAGAGCGTAATGAATTCATACAAGACATCACTAAAGAAATATCTGAATACAAATTCTACTTAGCTGGTGAAAAAATATATCAGTATACATGGAGTAGACTTGCTGATGTAATATTAGAAGAGTCTCGCCCTATATTTCAAGACGGCACAGAGCAAGAGAAAAATTCCCGAGCACAGTTCTTACTGCAAACACTGAAATATATCGTGGTCGTACTACATCCTTTTATGCCATTTATTACAGAAGAAATCTGGCAGACTAGGAATATGTCACAATTACCATTAATTGCCTCACCATGGGTAAATTTGGATTAAACCAAGAGACTTTTACTGCAATATTCTGGGGAATGATACCAGCACTAGCTTGGCTATTCTTCTGGGTACGTAACGAAGAGAAACAAGACCGTGAACCAATAGGCGCAATAATACTGGTCTTTCTTATTGGAATGCTTTCAGTATTTGTAGCTATACCAATAGAAAAGTTAGTAGAGCCGTACGTTAGCAGTGGACTAGGTCTAACAATGTCATGGGCAGCAGTCGAAGAAATAGTAAAATACCTACTAATAATTCTTATTATTAAAAGTGGCCGGCTAGCTAAAGACCCTATCGACTGGGCAATATATTTTATAGTTGGAGCACTAGGATTTGCAGGACTTGAAAATATTTTATTCTTAATGAATCCCGACATAGTTAGTGACACTACACTAAGATTAGTTACAGGAAACCTGCGCTATCTTGGTTCAACATTACTGCATGCTGTATCGAGCGGAATCATTGGTATTGGACTTGGACTTTCCTACTATCAAAATTGGAAAAATAAAAACGTGTACATTATTGGTGGATTAATTGCAGCAACTTTATTGCATGGTATGTTTAATTTATTTATAATGAATGCAAGCGACCGCGAGTTCTTCCGTGTTTTTGGATTTCTCTGGGTAGTTAGTATTATTAGTATCCTCCTTTTAGAAAAGTTACGTCGTCTGAAAGGTACAATGTAATTTAATCAAATATGTCAGATATAAAGAAAAAATCTTTTTTTGAACGCCTTACAGGCAGTATGCGTGTTAACGACGACGAGATATTCGACAATGTCGATAGGTCTCACCCAGAAGAACCAGCTAATATTAGCACCAAATCCCAAGCTCCGTACGAAAGAACTTTAAAAGTTAAAGAAGAGGATCCATTTTCTCACACTTACGAAGAAGAAGAGGAAGAGGAAGATGGTGAATTACCTATAGATGTCTATCAGACTGATTCTGAAATAATAATTCAGTCATTTACTGCTGGAGTACGCCCAGATGATTTGCAAATATCCATAACTCGCGACTCTGTTACCATCAAAGGCCAACGCCAGTCATCACAAAATATAGATGATGATGAATATTATCTAAGAGAATTATACTGGGGCTCATTCTCAAGAACCGTTGAGCTCCCTGCTGAAGTTGAACCAGAAGAAGCTGAAGCAGTAGAAAAACATGGACTTATAATAATCAAGCTCCCAAAAATAGACAAACAAAAACGCGCAAGCATCCGCGTAAAGTCTATATAATAAAAATCCCCATAACGGGGATTTTTTGATAATATAAATAGATATTAAATTATTCTTTACCAATTGGAAAATCTTCTATTTTTATTTGAAACTCTATAAGTTTTTTCAAAAGAAGTTCATGGGATTTTTTGCCATAATTTTTTATTCCCAAAAGTCCTTCAGGGTTTAA
>CAZTIN010000020.1:0-13752 GCA_964613525.1 uncultured Candidatus Saccharibacteria bacterium | reverse complement strand
ACTTGCATGCCTTATCCACGCCGCCAGCGTTCATCCTGAGCTAGGATCAAACTCTTTTGAAAAGTACTACTATATAGAGTATGTACTTCATAAAGCGAAACAAAAGAAAGTCAATTCTTATGTCCCACTGGAATTAATTTGGAATTATTTGAATATTTGCACTTGAATGTGTGATTATTATTCTTCACCCCAAAGGGTTCAGAATTAATGATCTTGTTTAGTATAAAAATGTCAAAGTTCATTTTAGGGCTAAAACAAAATTTTGTTCGCCCGACCAAAAGTAAAACTTTTGGTTTAGGGACTAAATTAAAATGCCCTTTATTAGGACACTAAATTAGTCACTACAGCTAGTATACTCATGGCAAGAAAAAAGTCAAGTCTTTTTAGCCCAATTATTCAGTGTATAAATAATCCATATATATGAGCATTTTGAAGTCCTACAAACAGGCCTTGTAAAAACATACCACTCGTGCTAATATAATCCTGTATGGAACTCATTCGCGTTAGTTTGCCTTGGGCAATACTCGGAATAGCTATTCTTATCGTCGCTACGACGCTCCTTCAGCATTCCGATGCAAGTTTAGGTAGCGCATTTGGATCAGAAAGTAACTCACTCCACCGTACTCGCCGTGGCTTTGAAAAGTTTTTATTTATATTGACTATAATCCTAGGAGTATTATTTGCTGGCTTAATAGTGTTATCTCTTGTACTAAAGACTAGCTAAATTATAAATTTAGCTCTTTAAACTATCGCGCTGATTCGTACAATATATTTGTATTGTAATTATTCTTAATATTTTATGAAAGAATCGCGTATTAAACGCCTAAAAAAGAAATGGCAGGAACTAGAATATGGTACACGCATATTATTCCAGTCATTACCTAAAAACAAAAAGAATTTTGTAATTGGGCTTGTAACTGTAATGGTTATAAGTGGACTTGCTCTTGGTATAAGAGCTCGCTCTACCCTACTAGCTGTCAAACCTATACCTGGGGGTGAATGGAAAGAAGGTATTGTTGGTTCAGCTAGATTTATTAACCCAGTACTTGCGGTTAGTAATACTGACAAAGACCTAACAGCGCTAGTTCACGCAGGGCTAATAAGACGCTTGCCTGACGGTACATACACAGGCGACCTAGCTGAGTCATACGAAATAGACAAAAGCGGACTAGTTTATACATTTATAATAAAAGAAGGCGCAGAATTCCATGACGGCAAAGAAGTCACAGCAGATGACGTGGTCTATACAATAGATAGAATCAAGGACCCATTAGAAAAAAGCCCTAGAAATGTTGAATGGCAAGGTGTTACAGTAAGAAGCCTAGACGAAAGAACCGTAGTATTTACACTAAAACAGCCTTTTGCTGACTTCCTAGATATAGCAACAGTTGGTATTATACCGAAACATATCTATGGTAAATATTCAGCTGATGCATTTGCACAAGCTGAAGAAAACATTGAAGCTATTGGTGCTGGACCATATAAAATAAAATCTGTAAAAACAAAAAAGAACATGCCCGTATCTATAAAACTAGAAAAGGCGTACCGCGGTAGCGATAATGGTTACATTAAAAAGATGACTTTTGATTTCTTTGAAAGTGAAACAGAGGCTATAAAAGCATTAGAAGCTGGTGATATAGAACACATAGGTGGTGTTACAGCTAAAAGTGCTAAAGATTTAGAAGACAAAGGCTACCCTATAACCCTAGCATCATTTCCAAGACTTTACGGTATATTCTTTAATACTAAGAATAGTGATGTCCTGAAGCAGCCTAAAATTACAGAAGTCGTAGCCAGCGGTATAGAAAAAGACCAAGTTATAGAATCAGTACTTAGCGGATTCGCAGAAAAAATAGATACTCCTCTGCCTGTTAAATTACAAGATCGTATAAATATGCCTTGGACAGGAGTAGATATAGAGAAAACTCTAAAAAACCAAGGTTGGTCAATTGGTGACGATGGTATATGGGAAAAGAAAATAAGTATAGTACAGCCTGGTAGTAAAAAAGCTGAGGAAAGCACAGAGAAGCTAGGTTTTACAATAACAACTAGCGACACTCCTGAACTACGCGCCGGAGCTGAAGAAATAGCTCGCGAACTACGAAGTAAAGGAATATTAGTTAGCGTTACATCATATGATGGAACAACATTAGAAGAAAAGATTCGTACAAGAAATTACGAAGCTCTATACTATGGTGTTCAAATATCACGTGAATCTCAAGTATATGCATTCTGGCATTCTTCTCAAAGAGAACACCCTGGGCTAAACATCTCAGACTATGCAAACTCAAGAGCTGATAGCGCCCTAGAAAACCTACAGAAAGAAACAAACGAGGCAGTACGTCTCGAAGAATGGAAGAAGTTTGTAAATGCATTTTACTCAGATGTTCCAGCAGTATTTATATACTCACCTTCTTATATATACGTACACAAGAGCAAGCTGCCTTTTGAAATGCTGTCCTACATTAATACTGGATCAGATCGTTTCATAAACATAAGAGACTGGTATCTAGAAACAGAAAGAGTAATTCCTTTCTTATATAAAAACAAAAAAACAGTTTATACTGATAATCTTTAATTAATAATAAATATGACAAATCAAAATACACAACCCGAAGGAAAGAATCCTAACAAAAACAGTTCATCTAGTACACGTGTATATAGAAAAAACAACACTGACAAAGATAAGCCAATGGACCCAAACAATGCCAAACGCAGAGTAATGATAAACCCTGCTAAAAAGGTCATGGGGCACAATAGGAATCAAAAAAACCGAAACAATCAAAACACTAAGAAACCTCTTGGTGCTAGTTATCAGTTCTCTAAATTTGGCCGTAGTAAGAGTGCGAACGTTCCAAGATCACTATCTCAACCATCGCTGATTGAAAAATTTAGCTCTAAGAATAAACTTACCATACCTGCTCCAAAAGAAGGTGACATTCGTATTATTCCACTAGGTGGAGTAGAAGAAATTGGTAAGAACATGACCGTTATTGAAATTGGTAACGACATAATAGTAGTAGATGCTGGTATGCAATTCAAAACAGAAGATACTCCAGGTGTGGACTACATTATACCTAATACTACATACCTAGAAGAGCGTAAGGACCGAATCCGCGGAATTATCATAACCCATGGACACCTTGACCATATTGGAGGTTTGTCACTAGTTGCATCACGTATAGGTAACCCACCTATATATTCAAGACATTTAACAAACCTGCTCATAGCTAAAAGACACGCTGATTTTCCTAATTTACCTAAATTAAATCTGATCGACGTTGAAAAGAACGAAGTTGTAACACTAGGTAATATTAGAGTTAGGACTTTTGGGGTTACTCACACTATCCCAGACTCTATGGGTGTAATAATTGAGACACCTTATGGTGTAATCGTTAACCCAGGAGACTACAAACTAGGCCAGGACATACACGGAATACCCGCAGAAAGTGAAGAAGAAGAATACAGTATCTTTGAAAAAGAAAACGTGCTACTTCTTTTCGCTGACTCAACAAATATTGAAAAAGAAGGATTCTCTATCCCTGAAAAATATGCTCATGATGGGCTAGAAAAAATAATTCGCTCTATTGAGGGACGTCTTATCATATCTGCCTTTGGTTCCCATATAACACGTCTAATTCATATTATACAAGTTGCCGAACAGCTCAATAAAAGAGTTGCTCTTGAGGGTAGATCAATCCGTACAAATATAGAAGTTGCCATCCAAGCAGGTATTCTAAAACCTAAAAAAGAAACAATAATTCCAACAGAAGAAATAATTAATTATCCGAAGGATAGAATCATAGTACTGTCCACAGGAGCTCAGGGTGAAGAATTCTCTGCTCTAATGCGCGCAAGTAACAAAACTCATAGGAGTTTTAAGCTTGAACCAGGTGACACTATTGTCTTATCAGCTTCTATCATTCCAGGTAATGAAATATCTGTTCAGAAACTAAAAGATAACCTAGCCCGCCAAGGTGTCAAAATAATCAACTACAACACAAACGAGACTTATGTTCACGCTACAGGTCACGGAAACAAAGAAGATATAAGATGGTTACATGCCAAGCTAAAAGAAAAGTTCTTTATTCCTGTGCACGGCTGGCATTCATATTTGCGTCAACACGCAGAACTTGCAATGGAAGCTGGTATACTGAAAGAAAATATAGTAGTACCCGACAATGGTAACATTATAGAAATAATAGAAGAAGGTAGTAAAATAGTTGTCCGTAAAGAAAAAGCACCTTCTGCTACTATGATAGTTGACGGTCACTCTGTTGGAGATGTTCACGACGTTGTTATCAGAGATAGACAAATGCTAGCTCAAGACGGTATGTTTGTACTAATTGCATCTGTTAATTCAAGAACTAGAAAGCTGGTTAAGTCCCCTGATATTATATCTCGTGGGTTTGTTTATCTGAAAGAAAACCAGGAACTATTAAGAGATGTAAGAATCCTGATCAAGAAAACAATAGAAAATGGTTCTGGGAATCTTAGTGAGCATTCAATAGAAGTTATCAAAGAATCCCTGGGGGAACAAATTTCTCGAATACTATTTCAAAAAACAGCAAAGAGACCCCTTGTCATACCGGTTATAATAGCTTTATAATCTAATATAGAGATGAATTTAAAGGACCTACACACAAAAATACTCTATACAGCTTATTTCTTTTTTTCTTGGGCAATTGGATTCACAGCTTATTCCAACTCTACGGTTATAGAATCTATCAATGGTAGATCTGGTGTTGGTTTTATCTATGGAATATCTGCGGCGCTGGCATTGGTTCTTTCTACTTGGGTAATACCAAATATAATAATTAAGCTGGGCAACAGGAAAACTGTCGGTCTTGCGATATCTCTAATGATACTTGCGTCTATCGGTATTAAATACCTGGACAACCCTACACTGTTTGGTATAGCGTTTATTATGTTCTTAGCAACTCAGATACTAATATCTTTTAGCTTTGATATATTCTTTGAACATAATTCTAATAGGGACAGCTCTGCCAAAACTCGTGGGTCAATGGTATCGCTCCAGCATGTAGGTAGAATGCTAGGTCCAATAATGGCTGCGGTTATAACCGTTAAAATGGGTATGCGTGCACCTTATACAGTATTAATGGTTCTTATGGTGTTTTGCGGAATACTGCTTTATTTCTCAACAAAAAAGTTCAGAGACAAAAGTTATATTCCTGGGTCCATAATAAAATCTTTTGATGCCATAAAATCCAGACCTGCAGTAAGAAAATCCTTATTTTCCCTACTAATGCTACACATATTTTACGCTCTTATGGTAACATTTGTACCGATATATTTGTCTGATGTTAAAAACATTGGAACAGAATCATTAGGTCTTATATTTACAATAATGTTAACGCCTTTTGTGCTTCTAGGTTATCCAATAGGTAAACAAATAGATTCAGGTGTATCAGGACGTAGAATGGCAAGAACTGGTATATTCATAATGGCGATAACAACATTAATGTTTCCTTTTATCGAAACAACATCGATTGTTATATGGGGCGCAATACTTTTGTTATCTCGAGTAGGTGCTGTAATGCTCGAAACCGCAGGTGATGGTATCTTCTTTAAAAACATAAACGAAGAAGAAACTGAACTACTAGGCATAATGAGAGACATGCAACCATTAGGTTATTTTATAGCTTCATTTTTATCAATAATAGTACTCTGGGTTGGGCAAATAGATCATATATTTTATGTGGTTGGCTTAATACTAACTTTAGGTATAATATCCACTAGAAAAAAACATGCGCATCAATAAATATTTAAAAGAGAAAGGCTTTACTACTAGACGTGGAGCAGACGAACTCATTAACAAAGGAGCGGTTATTGTTAATGGTAAAAAAGCCAAGATAGGTATGGATATTATGCCATCTGACATAATAGAGATTATAGGCAACAAAGGTATTAAAGAAGAAACTCTATATTATATAGCCTATAACAAGCCTATTGGTATATTAACTAATAGAGACAGCGAGATTGGCAAAGATATAGTAAGCTATACTAATTTTGAAAGCCCCGATGGTCAAGAAATAGATGTATTTCCTGTAGGTAGACTTGATAAAGATTCTCATGGTTTAATACTACTAACCAACGATGGTAGAATAACTGACAAACTACTATCCCCTAGATTTATCCACGAAAAAGAATATGAAGTAATAACGGATAGGCCATTTAATGATTTCTTCTTATCTAGTATGGCAAAAGGTGTTAGGATAGATGGATCAGTTACAAGGAAAGCTGCAGTTAATCGTATCTCACCAAATAGTTTCTCTATTATTCTAACAGAAGGCAAAAAACGTCAGATTAGACGTATGTGTGAAGCTCTACACCAAAATGTAGTAGACTTGAAAAGAATTCGTATAATGAATATAGAACTAAAGAAACTAAAACCTGGCAGCTACAGACATCTTAATGAAAAAGAAAGAAAAGATCTACTTAGAGCACTTTACGTTCAAGAAAAAGAAAAAATGATGATTGCTAAAAAGTTCAAGAGAAGTTCTCCTAAAAAACCTGCAGCAAAGAAAACATCCCCAGTTAAAAGAAAAACTAGATCAAAGAAATAATAAAAACCCTCGTATACGAGGGTTTTTATTATTAGCTAACCTAGATTACATCTGAGAAGAACCCATTGGACTTGGTGAAGCTTTCTTTGTTTTACCAAAGATCATGTAAACAGCACTCAAACCAACTAAGATGTAAATAAGCATTGAGATTGTACCCATTCCAAATATAGCATCTACTAGATTGAAATTAAAAGCCCCAACGAGACCCCAATTTAAACCACCGATGATAACTAGAATATAAGCAACTTTACCTAATGTACTTTTCATATTTTGTCTTTAATTATGCATAATTAATCGACCAAGGTGATGTACCTTTGTATATATTATACCGCAAAAATAACCCTAATTAGTAGGGTTATGGTAAAGACCTGTTGAAAAGTAATTACTTCTTTTTGCGCTTCCATTTAAGAGTCTGCTTAGCTGCTAGCATTTCATGCTTTACCGCTATGCGCTTCTTTGTTTTTTTAGAATGTGAAGCTTTATTTTTTGTGTTTACGCTCATTCTTTTCGCCATGGAGCTATTATACACTAATTTTAAATAAACAAAACCCCTTTTATTTAGGGGTTTTGTTTATAGTATTTTAACTAGAAAGTAGAGATTGATGTCCTTGTAGCACTACCCAAGTTGCTAATTTTCCACCTATGTAGACCGCTGTGCTCAGACTCATCATTATGATATACATAGTAGTCATTACCAACTTTTACTACACCACCCCTGTAAGCATTACCTGCAATTTCAGGAGCAGAATCAATACCATATTGGTTTTGTGATTCTGGTGTTGTTTTGCCGAATACTCCTACTAGTAATCCGTCATCGCTGACTATTTGCCATTTATTAACTTGTGAGTTTTTCCAGAATTCACCTAGGTAGTTCCAGAATATATAATCACCTTCTGTGTAAACATTACCTCCACAGTATTCACAATTATTACCATTATCGTAACTACCGTCTGTTGGGTAATTACCTGAATAAGTTCTACCTAGAGATTTTGCTGTTTTGAAAGCGTACTTGTTATCACTAAGCTTGATACCTCCCAGGTGGTACATATTATCAGCCTGACTAGAGTTAAATAGTACTGCAACATTAGAATCTGTAACAACTGGTCTTAGGACTCCTCCGTAGGCAGGGTCAGAAGTGCTGATTGATGGAATGTTTGCAATAGTAGTTTGGGAACCCCAGACAGGATTATTGTTAGTAAATCCAGTTAAAGCTTGTTTTGTAAGAGTACCTGTTTGACCTGACCCCCATCCAGAGTTATATCTTAGAAGAGATCCATCTTTTTGTAGTGCTGGGAAATCCCATGAATTCAAAACTATTCCGGTACTCCTTAGTGTTCCGGTAGATGTTAGTTCGAAGAATTCATAAGCTCTTTCTCCCCCGTTAACATATTTCTGAACAGTTGCATATGTTCTACCATTACTTAGTGTCATAACGTTTTCAAATACACTGGTCTGGTTAAGCTCATAAGCTGAACTAGACATTGTATTTCGCCAGTTTTTAACTAGTGTCCATGATCCATTATTTCCCGCTAATGGCTTTGAATAATCTACATTAAATTCCAAGAAATGTAAGAAAACTCTATTAGGATTATTTTTATCAACATTAGCACTATAGTTCATAGGCATCATAGAGATACGTTCTATTGCAACGCGAGAAGTATTGAAATGTATCATTCTTCCGTTACCAGGATCACCAACCCAGAATGTTCCATCACTCTGGTATGCCACAAACCCTGATTCAAACAAGTCATTCATATCGTTAAACATAAACCTGTCATCAGATACTGTTGCAGTAGTAGCGTATCCACCTGCTTGACCAAGAGTCCACACAGAACCACCATTACTATTACTATATGCTTTTACCTGCTGAGCGCTACCTCCGTCAACTATTGCAATAGTACTATTGTCTGGTGAAACCGACATAGATAATATTTTCGATAAACCAGATATTGTCAGGCTAGGACTAGATGCCAGTGTTCCATCATTGTTTACAGTGTATTTCTTAACACTTGTTCCAGATGCTATCCATAGATTATCACTGCCATCCATTACCATATGACCAGGAGTAGTCATTGATATAGTTCTAACTGTAGCACCTGTAGATTTGTTATAGACTTTTATGTCATTTAGTCCAGCGTGAGCTACGAACAAATAGTTACCATTTTTCTGTACAGCAAGTCCAGTTGGCTTTGCATTTGAATTTGTTGAGTTTAAATCTATAACTTTTGGATATGTCCTACCGTATACAGTAGACGTAGATACTCCACTAGAGAACAATATTTCTGAATCATCTGAAACTTTTGTAGCGTAAACAAATGTTTTCTTAGTGTCATATGGGTCTAGACCTGCCCAGTAAACATAATTACCATCTGATGCAGCCTTTTCAACTTGAAGATTAATGTCACGGTTTTGAGTAGGCATAACATAACTCATCTTACCGATATCATTTAAGCTAGTCTTGGCGGTAGATGAGTCTCCTTCTACGAAGCCGAATGCGTAGTAAAGATTTGTTCCAACAACAAGACCTTCTCTTGGTACACGCAAGGCTCTTATAACTCTATTACCGTATTTATCTGTACTACTGTTACCAACTACACCTTCCCATGTATACGTAGCATTACTACTTAGAACCTTAATTGTGTAGCCTGTACCTGTAACTGTAGCACCGGCATCGTTTTTCCTATCCCAGGTGCCAGTATTTGTACCTGCAGATTTCTGAACATTATTCCATAGAGTACGTATTAATACACCATTTGAGTCATAAACTCCGGCAGAAGTAGCTCCTGCACTAGCTAGTGTATAAGTAAATGTATTTGTAGAATTATTCCAAGAACCAGTATTATTATTTGAGTTTGTAATAGTAATAGTTAACGTACTTGAACTAGTGCCTCCTTTGCCGTCTGAAATATTATAAGTAACTGTTGGCACTGTTCCAGAATAGTTAGATGCAGGCGTGAACGTATATGCACCATTAGTGTTAAGAACTAACGATCCAACACCTGTTATTGTTCTAGAAGTACTAGATGCAGCATACGATGTTCCACTGATACTAAATGTTGCAACAGATAGAGTATCGTTGTTTGCGTCAGTATCGTTAGATAGTACATTACCTGTAATAGACCCATTAACTTGTACAGTATTTGTGTCGCTATTTGCTACAGGATTTGTATTAGTCTGATTAACAGTTGGGACAAAATTCTTAGAAGCCATTGCATCGTACCAGATTACTCCCATCTTATCGTAACCAGTTTGGTTAGGATGAAGACCATCTGCAAGATCTCCAGTTGTAAGACCTGCGTTCATTTCTACAAATGCTAATTTTTGACCACTAGCAATTCTTGAATTTACCAGATTTCTTAGTGATGTATTAAATGAATTAACATTAGATGTTGTACCGCTACCAAATTGGTTTGAAGCTATCGGCGTAATACTTGCAACAAATACAGTTGTTGTGGAACTATCCGCTTGGATCCAATCTAGTATATAGCTAACATCTGTAATAGCACCAGACAATGATAGATTTCTATTCACATCATTAGTACCCACCATTAGAAGAACAACGTCTGGTTTGTATGTTGATATAACATCTCCATCTAGAACAACTCCTCCTATATCACTTGCTGTATAGCCGCTATGTCCTTCGTGGTCTTTATCAGACAAACCACTTGGCCCATTTGATCCTGAACCCACAAAATCATAGCTAACATTGTTTGCTTTCAATAATTGTTCTAATTTAATACGGTAGCCTCCTGGAATGTTATAACCATCAGTAATAGAGTCACCTAATGGCATTATTTTTAGGCCAGAATTTGTATTTCCACTCACACTAATCCCTAGCGTGCTTGATGCTGTGCCGCCTTTGCCGTCACTGATGGTATAGGTAATAGTTGGTACTGTACCGGAGTAGTTGCTTGCTGGAGTGAAGGTGTATGCGCCTGTAGTATTGATTGTGATAGAGCCAACGTTTGTGATAGTTGCTGTTGTACCAGATGAACTACCACCAGAGACATTAGCATAGATGGACATCTTTCTAGATTGAGTATCAACGATACTTCCAAATGGGTTTCTCCATGTCCAGTAGGTTTCATAGTTACCTCCTAGTTTCCATTGACCAGTTGTACCAGCATCATAGTAGCTGTTAATCACACCAGCAAAGCCAGGCCAGACAGCAAGCCAGACAGGTGTATTAGCTGTTACGTTTAGACTACCAGTTGAAGTTTCAACAAAAGAAGAGAATGTATACCATTTAGCACCTCCGTTAGCTCCTGCCCCATCTATAACTTGTGCAGCACTAGCACGGCCTAGAAGAGCTCCTGGTGAGCCAGCATTGTCTGCATAGACTGCAACAGAGGCTGAGTCATCATTTCCAGAAGTATGATCAAGGTATATAGAGATGCTAGTTATTGGGCCTGAAGATGTTGGAGTATATTTTGTTGCAGTCATTTCCCCTCCTAGAGTACTGGTACTTGTGCCTATGGTTGTAGTACCGAATGTAGAGGCGGAACCAGAAGAGCCACTAGATATAGTATAACTAGTACCAGAAATACTGAATCCTGTAACAGTTAGAGTGTCGTTGTTTGCATCAGTATCATTAGTTAGGACATTACCTGAAACAGCTGTATTTTGAGATGTTGTATTAGTATCAGCGTTAGCTACTGGGTTTGCGTTCTGAGCAGCATTAACAGTGATTGTTAATGTGCTTGATGCTGTGCCGCCTTTGCCGTCACTGATGGTATAGGTAATAGTTGGTACTGTACCGGAGTAGTTGCTTGCTGGAGTGAAGGTGTATGCGCCTGTAGTATTGATTGTGATAGAGCCAACGTTTGTGATAGTTCTTGCTGTATTTCCTGCAGCGTATGATGTACCGGAAATAGTGAAGGTTGTAACTACTAGAGTATCAGAATCAAGGTCAAGGTCATTAGCTAGTACGTTACCAGTTACTGCAGTGTTTACGTTTGTAGTATTAGTATCAGCATTAGCTAGTGGTGCATCATTAATACCAATAACATTAATAGTGATTGTGGCTGTAGCTGAACCTCCTTTGTTGTCAGTTACGGTGTATGTAACTGTTGGGACTGATCCAAAATAATTAGGAGATGGTGTGAATGAGTATGCTCCGTTTGATGCAGTTGTCATTGTGCCAATGTTGGTCATGACGATACTTGCACCTGGATTAAAGTTGTTTCCAGCAATACTGAAGTTAGAAACTGTTAGAGTATCTCCATCCGGATCAGTGTCGTTAGATAAGATGCTACCTGTAGCTGAAGAATCTTCATTAACTGAAAGAGTGTCATTAACTGCATTTGGGGCATCGTTAACAGCAGTTACAGTGATTGAAAGAGTAGCTGTAGATGTTAGTGCGCCGTCAGTTATAGTGTATGAAATAGATGGCACTACCCCATTATAGTTAGCGTTAGGAGTGAAAGTATAGCTACCAGTAGATGAGATAGTAATAGAACCAACGCCAGAGATAGTTAAAGGAGAGCCCGCGTTAGCACTAGATGAACCAGCGCTGTAGCTTGTAACTGTTAAATTACTTGAGTCAGAATCAGTATCATTAGCTAGTACATTACCTGTGGCTGTAGTGTCTTCGGGTACGATGTTTGTATCATTAACCGCAACTGGTGCGTCATTAACAGAAGTAACAGAAATTGTAAGGCTACCTGTAGCTGAACCTCCGTTACCATCGCTAATAGTGTATGTAATATTATTTGTTGTACCGAAATAGTCAGCTGTCGGTGTAAATGAATAGTTACCAGTTGAAGATATAACTAAAGTTCCAACACCAGGTATATTAGCAGCAATACCGGGATTGTAGTTAGTTCCGCTAATAGTATAGCGAGTTAGAGACACAGTGTTTCCATCTGGATCAGTGTCGTTAGATAAGATGTTACCTGTAGCGATAGTGTCTTCAGCTGTAGTTATGGTGTCAGTATTAGCTATTGGGTTTTGATTAGCTGGAATATCAACTACTGGTGTAATTGTAATTGTTAAAGTTCCCGTCTTTGTACCACCTTTGCCGTCAGATGCAGTATATGTGATGACAGGCACAACAGAGTCATAGTCAGTAACTGGAATGAAAGTATAAGCGCCAGTTGAGAGCATTGTAAAAGTTCCAACGCCAGAAATTGTTCTAGCAGTACTCGATGGAGTATAGTTTGTTGAACCAATTTTAAATGCTGAGACAACTAATGTGTCACCGTCAGCATCAGTATCATTAGCTAGTACATTACCTGTGGCTGTAGTGTCTTCTAGGATTGTAATCGTATCGTTAACTGTTATCGGAATATCATTAACTCCTGTAACTACGATAGATAGATTACCTGTAGCGGAGCCACCTTTGCCGTCAGTTATAGTATATGTGATTGTTGGAACATTGCCGAAATAGTTAGGTGTAGGGGTGAATGTGTATGTTCCGTTTGCATTAATTAAGATAGTTCCAATATCAACAATTTCAAGATTAGTCCCAGCATCAACTATTTGATATGTTATGCCAGCATTTGTATTAACTTCATCAATTGTATATTGAGAAACTGTTAATGTATCACCATCAATATCAGTGTCGTTAGTTAAGACGTTACCTGTCCCAATACTATCTTCAGCTATTGTCTTTGTATCATTAGCTGTAACTGGTACATCATTAATATTAGTTACGGTAATAGAAAGAGTTCCGACAGATGAACTTGTTCCATCAGTTACTGTGTATTTAACTAATGCAAAGACTCCAGAAAAATTATTAGCTGGAGTGAATGTATATGCACCAGTAGATGAGATAGTAATGGAACCAGAACCAGTAACATTAGCAACTGCTCCTGCATTGTAGGTTACTCCGTCAATAACAAAGTTGGTTAGAGTTAGGCTATTATTTTCTTCATCAGTATCATTAACTAGTACGTTACCTGTGGCGATAGTGTCTTCATCAGTTACTCCTTCGTCATTAACTGCAATTGGTGGATTGTTTGTTGGAGTACTAGTTTCAGTACCAGTTGTTGTACCACCACCGCCAGAGCCGCCAGTAGTTGTACCGCCACCAGAACCTCCAGTTGTAGAGCCGCCACCTCCGCCGCCAGTAGTTTTGTCTTTATCACGTCCCCAAGAACGAGCTCCTCCTAGCCCCGAAATAGTATAAGTAGAATTATCAGCTGAAGCCTGAACTGTAATACCT
>CAZTIN010000019.1:0-14221 GCA_964613525.1 uncultured Candidatus Saccharibacteria bacterium | reverse complement strand
ATTTTCGTAAATGATTTTTTCTGGAGTTAAAATTTTAAGTTTAATAACCTTACTCATAAATATTGATTAAGCTGATTTTTGCTTTTCTTCGTAATCTTTGATGACATCTTCGATAGAGCCTTTCATATAGAAACTCTGTTCACCTATGTAATCATATTTACCTTCTAGAATTTCTTTAAAGCTTCTAACAGTGTCAGCACGTTTTACGTATATACCTGGCGCACCAGTAAACTGTTCCGCTACATGGAATGGCTGTGATAGGAATTTCTGGATTTTACGCGCGCGTGAGACTAATAGTTTATCGTCGTCTGATAGTTCATCCATACCCAAGATTGCAATAATGTCTTGCAAGTCTTTATATTTCTGCAGAACTCTCTGAACTTCACGGGCTACATAGTAATGGTCATCCCCTACAACAGAAGCTTCTAGAATAGTTGAACTAGAGTCTAGTGGATCAACTGCTGGGTAAATACCAAGCTCTGAAAGTGAACGGTTTAGTGACACAGTCGAGTCTAGGTGAGTAAATGTTGTAGCTGGTGCTGGGTCTGTAAAGTCGTCAGCCGGCACATAAACAGCTTGAACAGATGTAATAGAACCATTCTTAGTAGAAGTAATTCTTTCTTGCAAGTTTCCCATCTCTGTTGCCAATGTTGGCTGGTAACCCACAGCAGAAGGCATACGTCCAAGTAGAGCTGACATTTCAGATCCAGCTTGTGTAAAGCGGAATATATTGTCTACGAATAGAAGCAAGTCTTTGTTTTCCTTGTCACGAAAATGTTCAGCCATTGTTAGAGCTGACAGCGCAACGCGAGCTCTAGCTCCTGGCGGCTCATTCATTTGCCCAAAGACTAGTGATGTTTTGTCTAACACACCTGCGTCTTTCATTTCGTTATACAGGTCATTACCTTCACGAGTTCTTTCTCCTACTCCGGCAAAAATTGAATATCCTCCGTGAGCTTTGGCAATGTTGTTGATTAGCTCTTGGATAACAACAGTCTTACCAACTCCGGCACCTCCGAATAGTCCAACCTTACCACCTTTTAGGAATGGACAGATTAGGTCAATAACCTTCACACCCGTTTCTAGGATTTCAGTCTTTGTAGACTGCTGATCAAAATCAGGAGAATCCCTGTGAATAGGAGCGGTTTCAGTTGCAATAAATTCCATATTATCAATTGGCATACCTGTAACATCAAACATTCTACCTAGAACATTTTTACCAACAGGAACAGATATAGCAGAACCAGTATCAGTGACTTCACCGCCGCGAGTTAGTCCGTCAGTTGAAGACATAGCAATAGCACGAACTTCTTTTAGTCCAGTGTGCTGGTTTACTTCAAGAGTCACAGTATCACCATTCGGTAATTTTGCTGTAAGAGCATTATAAATAGCCGGCAACGCTTCTTCGAAACGTACATCCACAACCGGACCAATTATTTGTGTTATTTTTCCTTTATTCATAAATTATTATTAATTACTGTTTAGTGCTTCTGCGCCTCCTATAATTTCGGCAACTTCTTGTGTAATACTTGCCTGACGAGCTCTGTTATATGTTAGTTTAAGATCATTTAGTAACTCTCCTGCATTATCTGTTGCGTTCTTCATAGCAACCATTCTTGAACTATGCTCACTAGCTCCAGCTTCTAATATTATTTGAAATAGTGTAGCTGTTAATAGATTCGGCAGGACTTTGCGCAGAACTCTCTCTTCTGATGGTTCGAATAGATACAGGGCCATGCCTCTTTTGTCGAATCTTGTATCTTCGTGGCCTTCTTCTATTTCTTCGATAATGTTTCTTGTAGTCTTGGGACTAATTGGCAATATTTCTTTGACAGTTGGTTTATAGTCTAGCTGTTTTATAAATTCTGTATAAACTACGACTACATTTTTATATTTATGGAATTCTTTGAACTCTGAGATTATCAATTTACGGAGTGTTTTAACTTTATTTAGGTCCACATCTTCACCGAATTCGTTAAAGCTAGCAATGATTGGGATTTTATTTCTACTAGCTATTCTTTCAGCTTGTTTACCGATAGTTATAGCGTCTAGGTCTTGCCCATGTTCGGATTTGTATTTAGAAACTGATTTGGAAATATTTATATTATATCCACCGCACAGACCCTTGTTAGAAGCAACTATTATCATTAGTGTCTTCTCGCCTACTCCGTATTCTAACAGCGGGTCTGTCATGTTACGCTCTTTGGAAAGAGTAACTAATATTTCAAGAGCGTATCTGGCATACATACGTGAAGCAAAAGAACGGGAAACAGCCCGTTTCATCTTAGAAACAGACACCATCTCCATTGTCTTGGTAATCTTTTTGATATTACCGACAGAAGTCATCTTTTGTTTAATTGCTTTTGTTTGTATTGCCATAATAAATATTAGCTTTTGTAAGATTAAAAGTTGTTTTGTGAATTAAACTCTAAAATAGCATTTTTTAGAGCATTTTTTATTTCATCATCCCAAGAAGATTCTATTTTACCTAGTAGATCTTTCTTAGAAGTATCCAAGAATTTATGCATTCCTGATTCCCATGAACGGATCTTGTCTTTTGGAACACTATCCACAAGACCTTCGTTAACAGCAAAAATACTTGCAATCTGGTGTACCACAGACAATGGTTTTAGTTGGTCTTGTTTTAGCATTTCTACTGTACGAGCACCACGGTCAAGTAGCTTCTTTGTATCAGGATCTAGATCAGAATCAAACTGAGAGAAACTCTCAAGTTCACGATACTGAGCCAAAGACAATTTCATTGGACCAGCATTTTTCTTCATAGATTTGATTTGAGCTGAACCTCCAACACGTGACACAGAGAATCCGACGTTAATTGCTGGCTTGATACCTTTATAGAACAAACCTGTTTCTAGGAATATTTGACCATCGGTAATAGAAATAACGTTTGTTGGAATATAAGCAGAAATGTCTCCACCTTGAGTTTCGATTATTGGTAGTGCAGTAATAGAACCACCGCCTACTTCTTTATTCCTACGACACGCTCTTTCAAGTAGTCTTGAATGCAAGTAAAACACGTCTCCTGGGTAAGCCTCGCGTCCTGGTGGACGGCGAAGCAATAGCGATATTTCACGGTAGGCATTAGCGTGCTTAGTTAGGTCATCATATACAACTAATACATCTTCACCTTTTTCCATGAAGTATTCCGCGATTGTTACACCAGCATAAGGCGCCAAGTATAGTAGTGATGCATTGTCAGACGCAGACGCCAATACAACAGTAGTGTATTCCATAGCTCCGTGCTTCTCTAGTTCTGTAACTACGCGCATTACTTTGGATTTCTTCTGACCTACTGCAACATAAACACATTTAACACCTTTACCTTTCTGGTTAATAATAGCGTCTATTGCAATAGCTGTTTTACCTGTCTGGCGGTCACCAATGATAAGTTCACGCTGACCCCTACCAATAGGAACAAGAACGTCGATAGCCTTAACACCAGTTTGTAATGGCACATCAACACTTTGTCTTGCCATAACACCTGGAGCAATGCGTTCGATTAGCATTTCTTTTTGGCCTTTTATTTCACCCTTACCGTCAAGTGGACGCATTAGTGGGTCAACTGTACGGCCCATAACAGAATCACCGACGTTTATAGATAGAACCTTACCAGTGCGTTTTGCAACATCACCTTCTTTGATACTCTTATAGTCACCGAGAATAATAGCACCAACAACGTCTTCCTCTAGGTTAAGAGCAAGGGCTGGAATATTATCTCCCAGTGTAAGCATCTCTGATGACATAGCACCTGATAGACCTGATATCTTGGCAATACCGTCACTAACAGAAACAACGTTGCCGAATTCTGTAGTATCTATACTACTGTCAAATTCGCCTATTTTGTTTTTTAAATTTTTTATTATTTCTTCTACTGCCATAA
The DNA here is from genome assembly GCA_964613525.1 of uncultured Candidatus Saccharibacteria bacterium. Lineage (GTDB taxonomy): Bacteria > Patescibacteriota > Minisyncoccia > Phycocordibacterales > UBA9973 > 2-01-FULL-33-17. The sequence continues at coordinate 10,320 of CAZTIN010000019.1, read as the reverse complement.
CTAAGACTTAATTAAGTTTTGTTTTAATAATTGTAGCTGACTCTTGATACTACCGTCATATATAAGACCTTGGTGTTTTACAATGAAACCGGCTATTAATGATTTATCTTCCTTAACTGAAACATTATTAGTTTTCGATATATCTAATTTCTTTAAAATTTCACTTACCAGATTCTTATCTTCGTCCATTATGCCTAATGTAACATCTGCGGTATTCCATGAAATTTCGATTTTATTATAAGCTTCTAGATATTCAAGAGTTCGAGGTAGTAAGGCATGTAATTTATATTCATCAACAAACTGAGAAAAAGCACCCCATATTTTATCAGGAGACAAACTACTGTTATGAGACATAATATACAGAGCTTTTGCTAAATTCTTAGATGAAATCATATAATAAACCTTACTTAGTACTAAAAGATTTTAAAGACTTTTCAATATAAGATTTTTGCATTTCTGGTGTCATGTTTTCTTTCAAAACTTTTTCTACACCTGAAATAACCAAACTCGAAAATTCTTTTTCAACCTCACTATAAACTGCTTCTTTTTTACTAGCGGCTTCTTTTTCAGCATCTTTTAGAATCTGAGAGCGTACGTTCATAGAATCGGCTTCGGCTTTGGAAACTATATCGTTGGCTTTACCTTGAGCATCACCAACAATACTATTAGCTTCGACTTTAGCTTCATCTATTTTTCTATTGCGAGTTTGTTCCGCAAGAAGAAGTTCGGTTTTAGCTTTCTCAGCATCTTCTAGACCTTGGTCTATCTTTTGTTTTCTCTCAGAGATAACTTTTTCTATAGGCTTCCAAGCAAATTTGCGCAACACAAAGAAGATGATTATAAAATTCACCAGGTTAGCAAGCGCTACTTGCCAGTCAAAACCAATTTTACCTAATACCTCGAGCATACAATTAAATTAAAATAATATTAAAGCAAGAAGAACGCAACGAATGCGTAAATCGCAGTTGATTCAGCAAGAGCAACTCCGATGATCATCTTTGGAAAGATGTTATCTGACTGGTCAGGGTTACGACCAATTGCTTCTAGAGCTTTACCAATAATGTAACCTTCTGCTACAGCTGAACCCGCCATAGCAATAGTCATAACAATACCTTTTGCTATAAGGCGTGCTGACTCGATTTGTGGAATCATTTCTTCCATAAATATATATAAATTAACTTTTAATAATCTTACAAAACCTAAAGTTTTGTTGTCTTCCCACCTTTTACAATGGAGAGAAAACAAAAATCTAAACTTGTTCTTCTTTGTCGACTTTGACTGATAAAATATAATAAGATGCAACTAATGAACCGAAAACAACTGATTGAATAACTCCAGAGAGTGTACTCATCGCAGTCCAAGCAATTGGCACAACATAAGCAAGAGCCCCAAGTATCAGCGTTGCTAATACTTCACCAGCATACATGTTACCGAACAAACGTAGCGATAATGATACAACACGTGCCAATTCTCCTACTATATCAAGCAAACCTATAGCAAAATCAATAATGGCCATAAGTCCAGCACCTATACCGTTCTTAAAACCTACTATTATCTCTTTGAATTTAAAATATTTACCCAAATGGCCAAACAAACCGAAATCTTTTATAGATATAAACTGCAGTAGTATCACACAGCCTAATGCTAAGCCAAAAGTAGTATTAAAATCACTAGTCGGAGACCTGAATACAGCATTACCGTTATAAGTTATACTGGTAAGCCCAGGTATAATACCTATTAGGTTAGATGTAAGAATATAGAATATCAGAGCTCCTATTAGAGGAAAAACGATTTTGGCATGTTTTCTGCTGCCAGTTATTTGGCCTACAAGTCCAAGCATTCCTTCGTATATCATTTCTACTACGTATTGGAATTTACCACCTTTTTCTTTAAATTTGCGAATAAAGAAGACCGCAAGAATAGTAAATAGTACCAATATAAGAAAAGACAACATTGTACTATTAGCTATCTTGAAACCTCCGATTGTAAAAACGGTCTCAGGGTTAACTCCAGAAATTTCTCTGCTTAGTCTAAACATAATATTTAAATATTTTCTTCGGTCTTATTAGCTAATTCTTCTTTCTTACGAAGCTCTACTATCTGAGACTCTATGTTACGTAAAATCTTAGTTTTATTCTTATACTGAAAACCTACAATAACCCAAGAAATTATAAAGGCTAGGGCTAATAGTATATTAGTAAAATATGATACTTCGAATTGAGCATTCAGCTTTTTACCAAAATAAACTGCAAGTAATGCAGGTACTAAAAATACAGCGGCTATTCCTAAACCAAGCCAGAAAATACCGGTTGTATGTTTGTCTCTTAAATTTTGCAGCTCTTTAATATCCATAAAACGAAGCGCTGTAGTAAAAGCAAAAGATCTTTAACTAATAAATATTCTTTAAAGATCTGAAGTGCGCTTGCTTGTATTAAAAGCAAAGAGATAAAGGGCTACTACCCCTTGTGCGTGTACCTTGATAATCCAAGGATATATGTCTTATAGACCCGAGCTTTTTTCAAAATTTGAATAAATAATTTCCCTGGTGCGTGTACTTGGAATCGGACCAAGGACCTCTGTCTTATCAGGACAGCGTTCTACCACTGAACTATACACGCACGAGAGACATTATTTAAATTTTAACAAAGCGATGGGTTTATACGAATGTATCAGGACAGCGTTCTAGGACTGTTCTATACACGCACGAGAAGTACTAACTTTTTGCTACTTTATCTTTACTTTTAAGTTAAAACGCACTTGATTTTTAAAGAAATACAATTTGCCTACATTTCTTAGTAGGCGTCCAGATTATAGCAAAAAGCATACCCAAAAGCAACAAAAGCTTTGGAATTACTGACTATTCATCATCTCCAGCGTCACCGATGACACCATTCTGGAAAGCTTCAATTATAGGGTCTATTTCCCCCATCATTATTTTAGGCAAATTATGCCAAGACATTTTAATACGATGGTCTGTAATACGGTCCTGCGGGAAGTTATATGTACGGATTTTTTCGCTACGGTCAGCAGTACCTATTTGATTAGCTCTATCCCCGGCATATTTAGCAGCTTCTTCTTCATCTTTCATCATTTGAAGCTTAGCTTCAAGCATTTGCATTGCACGTTCACGGTTACCTAGCTGAGTACGTTCCATAGTACACCTAACAGCAAGCCCTGTTGGTTTATGTATTAACCTAACCGCAGTTTCAACTTTGTTCACATTTTGACCACCAGCGCCGCCAGCTCTGGATGTTTCCATTTCAATGTCAGCTGGGTTTATTGTAATTTTGGTTTTTTTACGAATAGGTAAAACAGCAACAGACGCAGTAGATGTATGAATACGGCCATTCTTCTCTGTCAGCGGAATACGCTGAACTCTATGTACACCTGTTTCAAAACGCATTAGCTTATATACGTCCTGTCCACGCATTTCAAATACATCTTCGTCTAGTTCTTTTACAGACCAATTCTTCTTAGAAGCATATTTTTTATACATTTCACCTAGCTCATGAGCAAATATAGAAGCTTCATCTCCCCCAGCACCAGCGCGGAGTTCAACTACCACCTCATTAGGAAATTCTTCTTCCATAGCTTCGGCTTTTTCGATTTCAGCAACCTGCTCTTCAATGCCTTTGATTTGTACTTCTATAACAGAAAGCTCTTCGGTAGCCATGTCAGAGATATCAGGATGTTCTGATATCATTCTTTCAACTTCTGCTTTTTCAGACAAAAGCTTCTCGTACTGTCTGGCGAGAAATTCTGTTTTGTAATTTTCTTTTAGCTTTTCTATGTCTAACATATATAATATATAATACCATGCAAAATAAAAAACATGCTTCTTTAAAAAGAGCGCATGTTTTTTATTGAGTACTTAAGCTTTTTTCTTTGCTAGAGATGCACGTTTCTTAAACTTATCAACACGTCCTGCAGTGTCCAAAACTTTTTCTTGACCTGTATAGAATGGGTGTGAAGATGAAGACATTTCTACATAATAAGCAGGATATTCTTTCTTGTCACCTTCATATTTAACTGTTTCTGTAGTTTTAACAGTTGAGAAAACCAAAAATTGCGCTCCTGTAGAAGAGTCAATAAAAACAACCTTACGGTAATCAGCTGGATGGATATCTTTTTTCATATATTTATATTATAGCACAAGTAAATTGTCTTTGCAATACAAGGTTAATTACCCTGAACGATGTCTATATTATCCTGTATTTTCTTAGCTAAAGCCATTACAGAATTCCCATAAAAGCTGTTAGCTGGGGCTCTGGAATCACAAGCACGACCTGAATAGTATCTACATGCGGCATTACGTTCAGCTGTATAAGTTTGAGCACTAGCACCAAGGTCTTTTAGGAAGATAGATGACGCATAAAATGCATCACGTGGATTCCAAGGGTTAGCGGTAGAAATACCTAATGCCGCAGCAACTTTAGCTTCGACACTTACCCATGTAGAAGGAATGAATTGTGAAGGCCCCATTGCTCCACCATATCCGCCACCAGCCAAAGGACAAGAAACAAGTGTCTTAGTATAATCACGACCCAAACGAGATGTAATATCGAGAAACGGTCCGACATCTCGAGATGGTTTCATAACGTTGCTGAACGACTTACCCGTCTTACTAATACCGGCGCCAGTGTCAGGATCAGTTAGGTAACATGACCCTTGGTTAGCACCTAAGTTAGTTTCCTGAGTAAGAATTGCCATAATAAATGCAGGTCTTACTCCGGTTACTTTACTAGCAGCTGTGGAATAAGCCAATGCTTGTTCAAAGTTAATTTGCACACTAGCGTCACGCAGATCGAAAAGTGCTGCTAATATCTGGGCTTTTTGCCTTTCTTTTTCGGATTTTATTTTATTATATTCAGACTCTTTACCTTGAGAAGCTTTGAGTAGTGCTTGCTTCTCTTTCTCATTACGCTCAACAGCTAATTTTGCAGCTTCAATTTTAGCTTTGGCATTTTCTTGCTCGTCTTGCTTCTTTATTAATTCAGTTTTCTCTACTTCAACTGCGACTTTATTACCGCGAATTTCATTTAATGAATCCTGGATAGAACTTTGAATAGAATCAAAATCATCCAAATCTCTATAGAAGTCAGATATTGTTTTGTCCGACATAAGAACATGCACAAAAGAAGTTTCATCTTGAAGCTCGTAAGACTTTTTGATTAGTTGAGCCATAGACTCTTTTTCTCTTTCTATTTTTTCAGTAAGAGAATAGATTGTTTTATTCCTATCATTAATTTCCCCACCAAGTTTTTCAATGAGTACATTCTTAGCTCTAATGTCGAGCTTGTTTTGATTTATCTTAGAAGTAAGAACGGCAATATCGTTCTTAATAGAAGCAGACTGCCCCTTCTGACTATTAAGCTGCTTTGTAACTTCTGCTAGTTCTTGCTCAAGTTTAGCTAATTCTTGCTCAAGGCGAGCTCTGTTAGCCTGCTCTTCTGCTACTGTGCCCTGAGCTAATGTGTAAGATATTGGCGCTATATGGTAAATTGCACTACCTATCATTAAAATTGCCAATAAATATTTTGATATATTTAAAAACCGTGTCATACATTACAAGTATAACACGGTTTTTAGGTAAATTACGGTTGACAACTATTCTGTTTCTTCGTCTTTTTTGCCTTTCTTTTCAACTTCTATTGAAGATAGGTCTAAAGGAGCTGTTTCTACTTCTTCGTGAGCTGAACTTACAGCAGCAACTACTTCTTCAGCATCAGTCACAAGAGTAACGTTAGCTGGAAGCACTACATCTGAAACGTAAACGTTATCTTCTAGAGTTTCTAGTTTAGATATGTCTACAGATAGTGTATGTGGCATATTTGTAGGTAGTGCTGAAACTTCAATTTCATGGAGTACTTTAACAAGAACGCCACCGGCTTTCACAGCATTAGATGAACCTACGAATTCTAGAGGTACATGAGCTGAGATTTCTTTCTTCAGGTCAACAGCTAAGAAATCTACATGTATAGCAAAACCACGAATAGGGTCAAGTTGTATATCATGTATCAAAACAGGAACTTCTTTACCATCTATAGAAAGTCCTATTGTTGTTGTCTCCCCTGCTTCCTTGTAAACTTTTTTGAAGTCAGCAGCTGAGATAGAGACGGGAGTATTCTCTACACCAGCGCCATAAACTACAGCTGGTACAGAGCCGTTTTTACGGACATCTGCTAGAGCTTCAGCTTTACTTCGCTTTTGTGCATTTAATATTATCATGCCTAAAATATTAACATAGGTAAGCTATTTTGGCAATATTTTAATTACTGTTCTATAAACCTAAGCCTGTCTACAGAGAATGCTGTTCCATATCCTTGGAAATGCGATATGTAGTCGAATTTAAGAGTTGTTGGTTTGTTTATATTTGCAGTAGAATCAATCATCGAAACAACACCTGTTGATTCTCCTGCATATTTTATAATTACGCCACTACCACTTCTGGTTATTTCAAATTCGTGAGGATATGATTCATAGAAGTAAAATCCGTTATTTGTTGATTCTCTTAACTTTTTACCATTAGCATTCATCCATGTAGGATCACCGGCGGCATTACCGTCGTAACCTTTGAACATTTTAGCAATGACTTTACCTTGATCATCTAATACTGACATATAAGCCCCAGTATTAACACCAACTTGTGTTGGAAAACTATTAAACATAGATACCCTGCCTGTTAATAACCAATTCGGAGTACTAGAATTAGTTGCAGGTAGTGACCTTGTTACATAGTAACTTTTATTAGCTGAGCCAAAGTCCATTCTTAGGTCTGGATCGGTCTCACTGTATGAATAGTAGTTTGTTTTTATTTGCCAATAATCAGCACTATTTGTATACCTATTTGAGTCTCTTTCATCTGCTGGGAATCTATTCCACCCATTAGTACCATCAACTAGTGTAGTATTAAATGTTAAGCCAGACATAAGATTAGTTCCAGGTATTGGTTTTGATCCAACACTAGTAACAGATATAGATTGTTCAGATATTGTATTCAATCCAGAAATTTTCCATCGGTGTGTGCCGCCATGACCACCAGTACCTTCGGAGTTATGATATACATAATAGTCGCTGCCTACTTTTACAACCTGCCCACGGAATGCGTTACCAGCTAGTTCTTTCGGAGTATAACTATGGCTAACAAGAGCCTCTGCGTCTATGCCAGTAGTACCAAATATTCCTATTAGTAGTCCGTCATCATTAACTTGTTGCCATTTATTAACTTGGGAATTCTTCCAGAATTCGCCAATATAGTTCCAGAAAATATTATTATCCATTGTATAAGCTTGGCCACCAGGATATTCAACATTATTACCTACATCAAAGTCACCATTATCTGGATATGGGCCTTGATAACCCTGAAATGTTGTCTTAGCTGTTTGCCATTCATATGTACTACCTCCTACTTTAACTGCACCTAAGTGGTAACCTTGTTCAGCATGATCCCTACTGCCTGGATCAAAGACAATCAATTTATTTGAATTTGTTAATAGAGCTTGAGCTCCAGCTTTATAAGCAGCATCTAGTGTAGAATTTATTTTTGCTGTTCCTATAGCAACTTTGTTACCCCATACAGGATTATTATTAGTGAATCCTGTTAAAGATCTCTTGTACCAAGTTGGAGTTGTACCTACTGTTTGTGTTGAATTAAATGTAAGTATTGAACCATCATCTAGAATATTAATGAATTCCCATTGACCGAATATGTTACCAGTTGAACGCAGGTTGCCAGTAGCTGGCAATTCAAAAACTTCTTGTTTATAAGTATCTTTTGTAAGAAGAGTGCCATATGTACGACCGTTGCTTAATGTCATTACATTTCTAAAAACATGATTATTATTAGTCGCTACATATTTAGTAGAATCTACTCCTCCAAGCCAGTTCTTAACTAATTTCCATGAACCATTGTTACCCGCTAAAGGCTTTGAATAATCTATTTGGAATTCCAAGAACCCTGAAAAGACTCTTGTAGGGTTATTACGGTCAGCATTAACAGCGTAGTTCATAGGTATATGCGATATTGTTTCAATCCAAGATCTTGAAGAATTAAAATGTAGAATTCTATTATTACCTGAATCACCTACCCAAATAGAACCATCCGGTTGATATGCAACAAAACCTGATGTAAACAATTCATTAACATCTAAGAACATGAATTTATCATTTGCTACAGTAGCATCATTTGCATACCCACCAGATTGACCTAATGTCCAAGATATTGCTCCTGTTGATGTACTGAATGCTTTGATTTGCTGAGATGTTCCTGCATCAAGTACTGCTATAGTTGAGCCATTAGGAGAGATAGACATATCGTGAGGTGCGACTAAACCAGATAGAGTCAACGTTGCACTAGTTATAGTACCGTCAGGCCTAACCGTATGTTTAGACACAGTATTTGTGCCTGATATTACCCAAAGATTACCTAAACTGTCAGCAGTCAGACCACGAGGGTTAGTAATGGAACTGATTGTCTGAACTAGAGCGCCTGTAGATTTATTAAATACACGTATTTCATTAAGACCGCCGCGTGCAATGTATAAATAACTGCCATTACTTTGCACAGCAAGACCAGTAGGGCGAGAAGAAATCCCGCTAACTACATCAATTGCACTATTGTATACTCTGCCGTAATTAAGAGTTGTTCTGGTGCCATTCTGGAAAGTGTAATCACTATCATCAGAGACTTTGGTTGCGTAAATCATTGATTTTGTATTAGAGCCACCCCATGGATCTATCCCTGCCCAGTAAACATTAGTACCATCACTATCGACAAAATTAAGCTCTAAGTCTAGTGATCGTGTACCTTGCGAAGAAACTTGATATCTTTTACCGATATCAGAAAGTATTATTTTTGCGCTGGATGGCTGGCCTTCCACAAAACCATTACCGTAGTATGCTGTGCCTCCGACAATAACCATGTCTTGGGTACTACGTATTGAGCCTATAACATTTTCACCATAAGGAAGGGTTGAACTATTTCCTACTTCCCCTTCCCATGTATAAGTAACATTATTAGACAAGACTTTGATAGTGTAGCCTGTGCCTGTAGTTGTTAGGACATTACCGAAATCATCTTTGCCATCCCAGTATTCAGTATGAGTACCTGCAGTATATGTAACATTACCCCATAGAGTACGAACTAGCGTACCTGATCCATTAAATACACCAGCAGATGTACGCATTGATGAAGACAGTGTAAATGTAAACGCACCTGGTCCTGATGAATTATCTGGTGGTGGTGTAACAGCAGTCACAGTTAATGCAAGGATAGCAGTAGCTGTGCCAGAGCGTCCATCTGTTATAGCGTATGTAATGTCAGGAACAGTACCGACATAGTCAGTTGCTGGAGTGAATGAGTAGGCACCATTTGAATTAATAACAACAGAACCAATACCAGTTATAGCTTTAACGGTACCAGCAGTAGTTTGGGAACTATTAACAGTGAATGATGTAACTGTTAGGTCATCATTGTCGACATCAGTGTCGTTAGTTAGAACGTTACCGTTCTTCGAACCGTTCATAGGTAGACTAGCGGTATCATTAACTGCAACTGGAGCAGTGTTAGGTCTTGGAGTTAATGTAATTGTTAAATTAGCACTAGCTGTACCACCGCGTCCATCTGAAATGAAATAAGTTACAACAGGTACAGCAGAATAGTAGTTTGCATTTGGTGTGAATGTATAACTACCAGTTGTAGATATTCTAAATGTACCAATACCGTTTTGAATAATATTAGTATTAGTATTAAAACTATTACCTGCAATTGAAACACTTGTAACTGTCAGAGTATCACTGTCAGCATCAGTGTCGTTAGATAGTACGTTACCAGTAGCTGGCTGGTCTAATAAATTAGTTACAGTATCATCATTAGCTACAGGATTATTGTTAACTGGTGTTTCGTTACCAGTAGTTGTGCCACCGGTAGTTGAGTCAGATGTAGTGCCACCAGTAGTAGTGCTATCTGTAGTTCCACCTGTTGTCGTACCACTAGTTGTAGTACTACCTCCAGTAGTAGACCCACTTCCACTAGATGTAGTTGTTCCGTCTGTAGTTCCACCGGTTGTAGTGCCGCCGGTAGTAGAATCACCTGTTGTTGTAGTAGACCCACTACCACCAGACGTAGTTGTGCCAGTTGTAGTAGATCCGCCTCCAGAACCACCAGAGCTATTACCTTTACCATTAGAATTGCCACCGGAAGAACCTCCTCCACCGCCGCCGATAGGACCCTTGTATTCATCTTTTAATCTACCTTTTGAATCAGTTAGCCCCGAAATAGTATAAGTAGAATTATCAGCTGAAGCCTGAACTGTAATACCT
>CAZTIN010000018.1:0-14244 GCA_964613525.1 uncultured Candidatus Saccharibacteria bacterium | reverse complement strand
ATCTCTACATGCATATAAGAAAATAGAGTCATACTGTCAAAGCCAGTACGCCCCCTAAAACATTTTATGAAATAAAATGTTCGGGCGATCTAAAAATGGAATTTTTAGATTTAGCCCAAATTATGAGTTTTAAGGTATTTTTCTTTTATCTTTTTCTTGAATCTTGAAGACCACAAACTTTTTAGAAATCTTTCACGTTTAAAAGCTTCTATTTTATCATATTCCTCAGTATGTATAATAACCAGGGGTCTTCTTGGTTTAGTTGATAAAACTGAACCGTTGTTATGACGATCAATTCTATCTTTAATATCCTTTGTACAACCTACATAAAGTCCATTGTCTTTGAGGCTTAAAAGAATATATACCGTGTATCTCATGTTTGTTAACGAGCGCTGTGTTCGCGTCGCAGAGCTCTGTCTGCATCACGCTTTTTGATGGTTTCTCTTTTGTCGGCCTTTTTCTTACCGCGGCCAACACCTAGAGATATCTTTATCCATCTGTTTTTAGAATACAACGAAATTGGGACTATTGTCAAACCCTTCTCGTCAGTGTATTTTATTAGTTTTTTTAGCTCAGATTTGTTCAGTAGTAGCTTGCGAGTACGGTCTTTTTCGTCGGTATTTAATAGGTTTTTCTGATATTGGTCTACTTTCATACCCAGTATGTAGGCCTCGCCGTTAAATATCTTTACATAACTACCGGTAATATTAACTTTGCCATTCTTAATTGATTTTACTTCATGTCCAAGTAGCTCTACACCAGCTTCAAAGCGGTCTAGAATTTCGTAGTCAAAATAAACCTTTTTATTCTCAATCGGTAGTGCCATATCCATATATTAGCACAAAAACTAAAGCCCCCGTATTAGTAGGGGGCTTTGTAATAAAGTGCTAAGTTTTACTTATTGTTGAATGTTTTTATATGGCGTATTTTTTCGTATTTAGAGGCGATGAACCACAGCACCTGGTTTACTCCTATTGTTGTCCAAATACTTTGGTTGTATATATGTCTATAGAACCTTAATGCTGTAATAGTAAACGTAATACTTATGATAATTAAATAATAACCTAATATCGGTATTGAGCCTGATAACGAAAGATTATTTATTTTGAAATCCTGAACACAAAAAAGAAAAAAGTTTATCAAAATTATAAATTCAAGCATATGAAGTCCGGCATGATTTAGAATACCCTCGCGGGTAGGCCTGATATTACGTAGTATTAACGTAATGAAACACATTGCATAGAAAGGCCAATCGTTAATAATTTCTGACCTGATAAAATCATTTTGAATGAAATAATAAGCAGCGAGCGGCATTAGTATTGATATTGTTCCGTAAAGATTACTCCAAAACAAATAACCCATGTTTTTCCATTCAGTCAATGTTTCGCTATTGTTGAATTTTTTATTATAAATATGTGGTTTTGATATGTATAAAGAACGTAATCTATTCTCTTTTAAACTAAATATCACCATCAGGCTAATCAATATAAATGAAAATAAAATCACATTAGGAAATATTTTTGAGCCTCTTTCTATTCCAGCATCTATTGTGCCATTTTTTTTGTTTACAACTGGATAGTATTCATGAAATTTCTTAAAATAAGCTAAAAAATGACCATGGTTGCTAGGCTTTTCCCATTCGTCATATCTCCGGTCTAAAAACTGAGTAAAATGTCCGTTATTGTAAAGATCTGATAACTCTTCTTTGTTGTATGATTTTGCAAAATCTTTTATTAACGGATCTATTTTGTATATCTCGGTTATGTAGCGAGTATTTTTGTCCGTAGCGCACACAATTTCTGAATCTTTACATTGTACTGTTTTATAAACAATTTCTTTTTCTACATAAATTAAATTATTTTGTGTTCTAACACACACAACTGTGGTGTCTTCAAATGTTGTCTGCCCATACAGGGGAGCTAAGCTTTGCGTTAATACCGCAATGGTTAGCAAAATTAAGTTTTTCATTGATATTTTTATTTTTTATAATTCTACATTTAACTCAGTTAATGTCAAATTTAATAGGTTTTACGGCTAGTAAAACAGGTATTATTCGTGTATAGTGTTGTCATGAAAATATCATTTAAAAAAGTAAAAAATAACAAAAAGAAGGGTAAAAACCAAGAACCAGGGTTCATGGCACAGCTCTTGGGTATCATACTTTTCTTTTTCTTACTGTCCGGAATATACAGTATGTTCTCTGGGGAGAAGCAGGTAGTTAAACAAGGTACAATCAGCGACGTTGTTACTGTGATAAACAGTAGTAGTGTTAAAAATATTGTTGTCTCTGGTGGCCAGGTCAAAGCCGAATTAAACGACGGTACATTCCTCGAAGCCAAGAAAGAACCAGAATCTTCATTTACTGAAACGTTAGCTAATTATGGTGTAGAGTCTGACAAAATTGCTTTAGCTAATATCGAAGTCAAGACTGATAGCGGTCTTAAATATATCCTAATTACATCACTGCCTTTTGTTATACCTCTTATTATAATAGGTGTGCTTATTTATATGATGACCAGACAGGTCAAGGGTAGTGGTATGCAAGCTTTTAACTTTGGTCAGTCACGTGCACGTATAATACATCCTGATGATCTTAAGAACCGTGTTACTTTTGATAGTGTTGCTGGTGCTCGCGAAGCCAAGCAAGAACTAAAAGAAATAGTAGAATTCCTGCGTGAACCAAAAAAGTTCATGGACATAGGTGCCGAAATACCCAAAGGTGTACTGCTGACAGGCCACCCTGGTACAGGAAAAACTTTGCTTGCTCGCGCTGTAGCCGGTGAAGCGCGCGTGCCATTCTTTCATTTATCAGGGTCAGAATTCGTAGAATTATTTGTTGGTGTTGGTGCATCACGCGTACGCGACCTATTCAAGATGGCGAAAAAACTTGCCCCTGCAATAGTCTTCATTGATGAAATAGATGCAGTGGGACGTTCACGTGGAGTTGGTATGGGCGGTGGTAACGACGAACGCGAACAAACATTAAATCAAATTTTGGTAGAGATGGACGGCTTCGAACCAACTGACAAAGTAATAGTCATGGCTGCAACCAACAGAAGCGATGTACTAGATTCAGCATTACTTCGCCCGGGACGTTTTGATAGGCGAGTAACACTGGATTTACCTGATCGTCGTGACCGAACTGAAATATTGAAAATCCATGCAAGTAAAAAGAAGATGGCTAAAGATGTAAATCTTGAAACCATTGCCGCGCGTACTCCAGGATTCTCTGGTGCTGACCTGTATTCAGTTATGAACGAAGCTGCTATTCTTGCGGCTCGTCACGATAAGAAAGAATTAACTCAGAAAGAATTAATTGATGCCGTTGAAAAGGTAATGATAGGCCCAGAGCGTCAGAGTCACCTAATGGGTGAAAAGGAGAAACGTCTTACTGCTTACCACGAAGCAGGGCACGCGCTACTAGCATCTCTCTTGGAACACGCCGACCCTGTGCACAAAGTTTCAATTATTTCACGTGGGTCTGCTGGTGGTTTCACTATGAAGATACCACTAGACGACAAGCGTCTTCATACCAAGAACTCATTCTTAGATGACATAGTTGTTTCTATGGGTGGCTATGTAACAGAAGAAATGATAATAGGTGACGTAACTACTGGCCCAAGTAATGACATTCAAGTTGCAACTAACCTAGCTCGTGAAATGGTAACCAGGTTCGGTATGAGTTCTGATATTGGTCCAATTGCTACTACTCCTGCACAAAAAGTTATATTCGGATCACCAGCTGATGGTGAAATATCGGACAAGCTTCAAGCTCGTGTAGACAGTGAAGTAGAGAATATAATAAAGACATCTTATAATCGCGCGAAAAGCCTAATAGAATCTAACAGGAAAGTATTAGACGCAATAGCTGAAAAGCTGATAGAAGTAGAGACACTGGAACAAGATGCATATAATGCAATAATAAAATCATTCGGTATCGAACCTAAAACTGCATAGTCCCAATAGAAATAAAGTTTAATAATAAACTATTTCTAACGGGACAAGAAAAAACCCGCACATCGTGCGGGATTTTTTATAAGACTCAAATTTTGTTTTAGGCAGATGTTTGCTTTTTCAGGATCTGTGCATTGTTTTTCCAATTGTTTGGATCATGTGCAAATTTTAAAACCGATTGCATTTCTTTTGCATCGATATAGTTACCATCCATGGCTACTTTGGAGAGTGCCTCCAGGTCACACAGGGAATAGTGTCTTATGTCTTTCTCAGCAAGTAAATTCTTTGCTGTTTCAAGACCATAGTTGAATATTGAAACAAGTCCAATTACTTTGTGTCCGGCCATGCGCAAGTCCTCTACAGCTTTGGCGCTACTCTTTGCTGTGCTGATCAGTTCTTCAACTACTACAATTCTTTTTCCTATTTCAATACCACCCTCGATCTGATTTCCAAGACCGTGTTTTTTAGGCTCGGTTCTTACATAAGCAAAGGGTAGTTTGTTTTCATAGGCAATAATTGCACCAGGCGTAATACCAGCTGTAGCCACACCAGCAATAGCCTCAACGTGTTCGAATTTGTCTGCAACTAATCTTGTAAACAAACTCATAACAGCTTTCCATTTTTCCGGATCGCCTGTGATTATCCGGTTGTCACAATAAATAGGACTCTCAATACCGGATGTCCAGATAAAAGGCTTTTCAGGGTTTAATTTTACTGCACCTAATTCAAGTAGGATTTTAGCGATGATTTCTTTTCTTGTCATAAATATATATATTTTAAGGTTGGTCTATATTCTACACATATTTTATATATTGTCAAATAGATAAAAGCCCCATTTGTGGGGCTTTTATCTTATGGTCCATCCTGTAGGAGTCGAACCTACGACCGGTCGTGTATAAGACGACTGCTCTACCAACTGAGCTAAGGATGGGTATGCACATAGATTACTCTAAAACGCTTTGTTTTTCAAGTTGTCTAATGTATATTAACTATATAGATGTCTTACCGTAGATACAACCCAAACAGGATACATCCTTTCCATGCATATACTTTTATTGGTATTGCACTCTTTCTAACTGTTTGGCTTATATCTTTAGCTGATACTCCTAGCGCCCTAGCTAATAACGAAGCCGAGCTATCTCAAATAGTTAACGAAAAAGACGCTGGTGCAGAACACGAACTTCAGAATCCTGATACTATTCTACCGATAGAAGACCATACTCCGGATACTGACGTACCTGTAATCCTGGCTAATGGCGAAGATCTAAATTTAACAATTTTGCCCAAAGGTAAACACCAAAGAGTTACAACTAGTATCACTATAATTGCATCTTCTGAAATAGATTTAGCGTCTCTACGTAAATCTTTTACTATTGTACCTAATGTACCAGGGGATTTTAGTATCAATGGACGTGTGGCTACATTTAAACCTGAGTCTAAACTTGCTCCTCAGACTAAATATACTGTTAGTATTGATCAGTCTTTATATTCAAAATCAGGGAATATATTAGGTTCACAAATCCAGTCTTCTTTTGAGACAGAACCTAATTTGTATTTACTGTCTGTACCATATTACCGTCAGCAATATTTGCGTAGTTGTGAATCATCATCTCTTCGTATGGCACTAGCTTACAAAGGTGTGTACGTCGAAGATATGGACGTAGTCCGCGCCGCAGGTTACAACCCGAAGAATCCTGACTGGCAGAAGCGTATTTGGGATAATCCATATGAAATGTTTGTTGGTTATATAGACGGACCTAATGCAGGTTATGGTATGTATGCTGAAGCTTTAGCCAAAGCTGCAAACCATTTCGGCAGGGAAACCAAAGTTTTGCATAACCCATCATTGTCACAACTAGCTTCCGAAGTCTTGTCAGGTAATCCTGTTGTTATGTGGGGTTATATTAACAACACTGTTCCAAAACTTTCATATTTCAATACTTGGGCAGGGGAAAGAGTTCCTATATATTCTAATGAGCATGCTCGTACAATCGTAGGAGTTGTTGGTAGTGAAAATAATCCAATAGGCTTCTACGTGCATGACCCGCTATCAGGTCTAGCTAACGAATACTGGAGCGCCGAAAGACTGCAAAAACATATGTCTATCTTCGGTCCAGTCTCCAACCAAGCTTTGGTTATAGAATAAAACCCGCAAATGCGGGTTTTATTCAAAGTGGACTTCTTTAGCTCTACTCTCTATCTTTTCTTTAATGGCGCTATGTTTCTTTAATTCCTTGTCTTGTGCCAGTATTGCTTTAGCTTCTTTTTTAGCTAGTTCAACTAGTTTAATATTCTTTAGCGCTTCCATGGCAATGTCTGATATTCCTGACTGTTTAACCCCCGCAAATTCACCTGGGCCGCGTGTCATCATGTCAGCCTCAGCTAGTTCGAAACCATTCTTCGTTTCAACGAGCGTCTTTAATCTTTCACCAGATTTTTCACTCTCTGTTTCGCTTAATAGATAGCAGTAACTCTGATGTGTACCGCGTACCACGCGTCCACGTAGTTGGTGTATTTGCGCCGCACCGAACCTCTCAGCTTCTTCTATAGCTATGAATGATGCATTTGGAACATTTACTCCAACCTCTACCACACTAGTTGCAACTAACACATCTATTTCATGTCTTAGGAATCTTTCCATGACATCTTCTTTTTCTTTAGGTTTCATTTTGCCGTGGAGTATGTCTACTCGATAGTTTTTGAATTCTTCTTTATTTAATCTTTTAGCTTCTTCTACTACTGACCGTAGTCTGCTATTTACACTCTTTTTGCCTAATAGATTTTCCTTTTCATCCTTTTCGTCTATCTTAGGGCATATTACATAGCCTTGTCTGCCGGACTCTAGCTCTTTTATGAAATGCGCGTACATTTCTTTTCTTTCATTTTTGTTTATGAATTTGGTTATTATTGGTTTTCTACCTGCAGGCATTTCATCCAGTACTGATATATCCAGGTCGCCGAATATTGTTAGCGCTAGTGTTCTTGGTATCGGTGTTGCAGTCATGGACAGTAGGTGAGGAGCGTAGCCATCTTTGGAAATCAAAGATCGTCTTTGGTTTGACCCAAATCTATGTTGCTCGTCTATTATTGCTAATGCAAAATGTCGCATAACTACTGATTTGTTCATTAGTGAATGTGTACCAATCAGTATGTCTATAGTTCCATCCTTGGCCCATTTTAGAAGCTGCGCGCGTGACACTGGCGTCCATGCTGTATCAAGTCTTTTCATGGACACAGATTTAGCAGGGAATTTCTTACAGGAACTGCTAGTTAGTAGTCCAATAGTAACACCAAATTCACCGAACATTTTTATAAAGCTTTCAAAATGCTGATTGGCTAGTATTTCAGTTGGTGCCATATATAGTACTTGTAGTCTTTCGCTACTGCCAGGTTTTGCTGCTGTTCTAATGGCATTGTAGGCTATTGCTCCGGCTATTGCTGTTTTGCCGGAACCTACGTCACCCTCTAGTAGACGTGTCATTGGCACAGATTTATTGCAGTCTTCTTCTATATCTTCTATTACTCTTTTTTGTCCAGATGTTAATTCAAAAGGCAATGATTCTATGAATTGATTAGATAGCCTGTCCATTTTATATGAACCATATGACTGGTATTCCGCGCGTGCGCGTAGTCTCTCTATTTCTATATAGAATATTTCTTCAAACGCAAATCTTTTCCTAGCGGCTTCTCTGTCGGTACTGCGTCTTGGCATGTGTAGCCAGGTAAGAGCCGTGTCTAGTTTTGGTAAATGATATTCTTCTAGAATATTCTCTGGCATTGGGTCTATTATCTTTTTGTGTATACCAGCTGCAAATATTCTCTGCATTGTGTAGTAAAACCATCTTGAATTCAGGCCACGCGTCTCAGGATATACGGGTATTTCTCTAACTTCTAATTCATTTTCGTTAAATAATGAATTGGCTTCTATTTTGTCTGACTTTAGTATATCTGGGTTAAGTATGCTATTTTTACCCGAGTTAGTGCTTACTGTACCAACTATAACTATTTCTTGGCCCTCTTTTAGAATAGTTGCCATGTATGGCTGGTGTAGCCAGGTTAGGTCAATCTTACCTGTTATATCAGTCAGAGTAGCTCTTGTTAAAGGGATTCTACTTTTGTAG
Source organism: uncultured Candidatus Saccharibacteria bacterium (assembly GCA_964613525.1). GTDB lineage: Bacteria > Patescibacteriota > Minisyncoccia > Phycocordibacterales > UBA9973 > 2-01-FULL-33-17. The sequence continues at coordinate 6,169 of CAZTIN010000018.1, read as the reverse complement.
GAAAATTCTTTTTTGATTTTAGAAACAGTTCCGCTGATAATGACTTTTTCATCAGGGATTATATCTTTTATGAATTTAGTTTTACCAGTATCTTCGTATCTACTAGGAAAATAAAACAAAAGGTCTTTAAGAGTCTTAAGACCTAATCTTTTTAGTGCATCAGCCTGTGTCTTGGTAATGCGGGTTATTTTTTTTATTTCGTCAAATGGATCCATTAGCGTACACTCGGTGGGGGAGTTTGTGGTCCCTGTATTTGCATCATATTACGGACTTTCTTAACTGGTTCTTTGTTCCACATAACAACTAGTACTACTATGCCTGTTAAACATAGTATAGGTATAAGCATTGTAAAAACAGATTTTTGTGGGTGCATATTATTGTTTTACAAAAGGAGGCTTTTGTTTATTACTAGAATTGGCTTCTATTTCTGCTTGTAATTTTTCTCTTAGAGCTTTTAATTCAGCTAATCTTTTTTCGTCTTCGCTACTAATAGCGCCGGCTAATTTCTTTACATCACTGGTAGCTAATGTCTCACCTAGGTCAGAGAGTTTTGTAGAACCTTCGTACATGGTTATCATTGCATCTAAGTACTGCATGTCGAATACTGCACCTGTTTCTTTCTTTGCTAGGTCGGTCATTTCACTCCATGCATTAGCGGCTTCTTCGTTGAGCTGTTCTATCTTAGAATGGCTATTGTTTAGGAATGAAAACAAGTCATTTTTTACAGCTTTATTACCTATAATGATTCCAGCTAAAAGTATTAGGATAACGTAAACAAAAGTTTTCATTCTTATATTATATATAAAAAACCTCGCCGTGGCGAGGTTTTTTGATTTAGGCTTTACCTATAAGGTTTTCAACTTCTGTTACTACATCTGATAGGGAGAAGTTTGCTTTAACTAGGAATTTCGTTGCTCCAGCGGCTGTTGCTTTACCAAAAGCATCTGAATCAGCCAAGTTTGAGAATACGACAATAGGTACAGACTTGGTTTTTTCCATAGAGCGTAATTTAGCTATAACTTCAAAACCGTCAATGTGGGGGATAACTAGGTCGCAAATAACAAGGTCAAAAGGTATTTCATCAGCTTTTTTTATAGCATCTTGTCCATTCTGAACCATGTGTACAGTAAAACCAGCTTTTTCAAGCTTTTTAGCTGTTAGTTCTTGGATAAATGAATCGTCTTCAACAATAAGGATCGTTTTACTCATATGACGTTATTGTAACATAATAAATTAACTACTTCAAAACAGGCAATGTAATAGTAACATTCGTTCCTTTACCAAGAGCACTTTCTATAGAAATTTTACCTCCATGACCTTCGATTATTCTCTTGCATATATATAGTCCTATTCCAGAACCAGCGCTAATTTTAGCGGCAGCATTAGATGCGCGGTAGAATTGGTTTGTGATAAGAGGTAAATCCTTTTCGTCTATTCCTATACCGGTGTCTTTGATGGTTATTTTAATGTCATTATTTTCTGTAATTAGTGATATAACTACGCGGTCGCCACTTTCACTGTATTTGATAGCATTGTCTATTAAATTTTGGAATACAATACGTAGCTTGGATTCGTCCCCAGAAATTTTCGGCATGTCTTGTTCTGGCTTAACATAGATTATTTCTATATGTTGACTAAATGCTTCACTGCCTAGTTCGAATACTACAGAATCTATTACATCAACTATGTCTATTTCGCCCATGTGGTATTCACTCTCGTGGGATGATGTTTTAGACAAAGCAATCAAATTAGACGCTACGTCCATCATACGGTTATTAGAAGAAGTTAGTTTATTTATAACTTCTTTCTGGGCTACTGATAGTTCGCCTACGTCACCGTCTTGAAGCATTTCTAGCATCCACTTCGAAGCTGTAAGAGATGTCCTAAGTTCGTGAGATATCATAGACATCGTTTCTTCTCTTGTTAGGTTTTCAGGAATTTTACTTTTATCATCCATAGGGATATTATAGCTTTTGCTAAAGCTATATGCAAAACCCGCCACTAGGGCGGGTTTTGTGTTACATATCTAGTGAATCTATATTAGTTGCGTTTAGGTCTTTCTCTATTTCGTTTAATTCGTCTGTATTACCCTGGACTTGTATTTGTTGAGTTACTTCGTCATTAGCCATTATTTCAGCTTGTGCTTGCATTATTTGTTCGTCTACGGCTTTTTCTTCTTTATTTTTCTTTATGTTGATCAGCAGTACCGCCAGTAGTACTACTATAAGTACGGATACTAATATTAGAGCCTTGTTGCTAGAACTGTGGTTATTACCTTGCTGCATATTGTTCATGTTCATACCAGCTGGGTTATATCCTTGGTTGTTATTTACTCCTTCCATAATTTTGTTACTTAGACTAATAATTAATTACTTTAATAGTTTTATTGCACTAATTAGTTTTTCTTGAACAGACTTCATAATAGTCTTTATTTCGTTCACTGCTGCTTTGTTAGCTTCCATAGCTGCTTCGTCAGGGGAATCTATTATAACAATAGAGTCTGCTTTAACTTCTGCTTCAGCTAGTAGTGTCTTGGCTTCAGCTACAAGAGATATTGATGCTGACACATCTTTACCGTCTGTTGTCATTTTATCCATACGAGATTCAAGTCTTTCTATAAGAGTATTGAATCTTTGAACCATTGCGTCGAATCTGACTTGCATCTTTAGATGAAGCTCGTTTTTAAGTTCAGCTCTTTTCTCAGCAAGAGTTTTCTTAACTTCTTCTCTTTTCTCGCGATTTTCTTCACGATTCTCGCGCATTTTATCTTTGATTTCTTCGCGACCTTCTCTTCTTTCATCTTTCGGAAGCATACGGTTTTCGTACACCATGTCTTTGATTTCATCACGGTTTTCTTCGCGACCTTCACGTAAATCATCATATAATTCTCTTTTTGTATCGTTTAGTTCCATACGGTTTTCTATACGAGTGTTTATTATACCTGGGCGAGGTAGAGGACGAGTTTCTCTTTCTGGGGCTGGAGCTGTAGTTACTTCTACGCTAACATCTGCCGAAGTAGTTACAGCTGTTTCTTCTGCATTAGCAATACCATATGACGATATTAGAACTGCTAGCAGTATAAATAATGAGTATTTTCTATTCATAAATCTTTATAGTAATTAATAATCTATATAAATTAGCCTTAAACTAATACAATATAATTATACCATTTTATTTATAGGGCAAGACCCGGGGTGTGGATTATTAATTTGGGCTATTTGCGTTTATTTATATAAGATATAATATTAGTTGTATGTTAACAGTAGCGTCTCTTTTGATTGTTTCGGTTTTACCTATTGGGCTTTTGTATTTATTGCCGCAAAGAACCGAGTTTTTTAAGAAGTCTGGAGTCAAAGGCTTTGGTCTTGGGGTATATGCTGCTCTTATATTTGTACTTATTAAAGAATCATTAGAAATATCCGACCCTACTATTACAATAGGCGGTATTTTTATAGGTTTTATTGTAAGTTTACTAATAGGTTATTATTTCAAAGAGTTTCACCACCATCACGACGAAGAAACTGCTCATCACCACCATTCCCGAAGTTCTGCATTTAAAATACTAGTTTCAGACTTTATGCATAATATTGTTGACGGTATAGCTATTGTTTCCGGCTTTGTATTGTCACCTGTGGCAGGTATTACTAGTACTATAGGAGTTCTTGGGCATCAGTTCATACAGCAATCCGGGCAACAAGTTTTATTGACTGGTTCTGGAGTGCCCCCTAAGAAGGCATTGTTTGTGTCACTGTTAGTTTCACTGTCTGTATTTGTTTCACTTTTTATTGGTGAAGCAGAAATGCTTGAGAGTCTTTTAATGACTGTGTCAGCCGGAATAATAATGTTCAAAGTCATAACTGATATTAAAGAAAATAAATGGAATAAGAAGAGTTCGTCAGGTTTTATTATTGGGTTCTTGCTGTTAATTATATCTTTAATGCTTGTACCTCACGTACACTAAAATAAAAACATTCCGATATTCTCAACCTGCCTGCCGGTAGGCAGGGAATATCGGAATTTTTTATTTATAGCGGAACCGGCGAGATTCGGTCACGATCATTGGATATAATTTTTCTCCTTCATAAATTCAGGATCAAATTCTATCTCAATGTCCCGACCCGGACTCAAAAATAATATCCCGTATTATTTTTTCCGTCTTTCGAATCTCTCACATATACCACATTGTTAATAAAAAGAGCTGGAATAAATCCAACTCTTTGTATCAATGCGGAACCGGCGAGATTCGAACTCGCGAGGGCTTTTACACCCTGCCTCTTTAGCAAAGAGGTACGTTAGACCACTCCGACACGGTTCCGTTTATGTGTGCCACGTAATGCTTTTATAGCATAAAAACATGGTTCCTACCAATTTATTTCTTTTATGTTATGAGACTTTAGATATTCGTTGCATTTAGAAAAATGTTTACACCCGAAGAACCCTGAATGTGCAGAAAATGGTGACGGGTGTGCTGATTCCAATACTAAATGTTTATTTGTATCTATTAAATGTTTCTTACTTTTTGCAAAGTTACCCCATAGCATAAAAACAACATTTTCTTTTTTATCAGAAATAGTTTTAATGACATTGTCAGTAAATTCTTCCCAACCTTTGCCTTGGTGTGATGCTGGAGAGCTGGCAACAACTGACAATATTGCATTTAGCAGGAATACGCCTTGGCGTGCCCATTCTTCAAGACTGCCATTAGTAAAATCCTTCTTAATACCTGTGTCCGATTCTATTTCTTTGTAAATATTTTGTAGCGATGGAGGCAGTTTCATACCTATAGGTACAGAGAATGATAGCCCCTCTGCTTGCCCTGCACCGTGATATGGGTCTTGCCCCAGTATGACGACTTTAACTTTAGAGAATGGAGTTAGGTCAAATGCACGAAAGATATCTTTAGGTGCTGGATAGACTTTCTTATTTTTATATTCAGATTTTACAAAATGAGTTAGGTTTAAAAATGAGTCAGTTTTAAAATAATCAGACAATATTTCTTTCCACCCAGGCTCGATTTTAACATCCTTTTCCATAGTCAAACTGTAGCACAAAGAGCCATTTAATCAATTTGGGTTTTACCGCTTTTTATGATAATCTTTAGAAATCCGGACTAAACTAAATAGTATATTTAGTCGTCCGTATTATATTAGGAGGATTGGATGAGTGGTTTAAATCAACGGTTTACTAAACCGTCGGCCCCTTAAAGGCCCGTGAGTTCGAATCTCACATCCTCCGCCACTGTATACAAATAGCCCGCAAAGAGTCTTTTCGGACTTTACCTGTAAAAATAATGGATTAATTGATTGATTAATAACACAATAAGTGCTATTATTTCCTTGAAAGCTAAGTTGGTAGAAAAGTTGTGTTTTAATTTCGATGAAAAACATTGAATTCCAAACAGAATTAAACCAATTTTGCTTCAAACTTTTGACTAATGACAAGCCCCCGGGTGTCCAAATCCATGATGCTTGTCTGGTCACAATTTTAACGCCGGTAGAATAATCTATCGGCGTTTCCATTCTTACTGAATTTTGTAATAGAAATTCACAAATTGTGGAAACCTTTGTAATGAAATTTTTTTCAGTAATAATAACTTTTCTTGGTTCATTAATTGGGAAATCTATTAGTTTATTTCGAACATTGTTTACGGTGTTCCGCAAATTTCTTTGACCTTGGTTTAGGGCAGGAGTATAATATTCTCATATGGAGAAAACAATAGAGCGTTTTGATAAAAAGGTTATCATGTTCTTTCGTCATGAATACGATGTCATCTCGCGCGTAGCGTTATTTATAATATTTTTCTGGTTCGGTATATTAAAAGTCTTTTTACTTAGTCCTGCGGGTCCACTAGTTATTGCACTGCTTGATGCTACATTTCTTCGTACTATTGACCCGGATTTGTTTGTCCAAATATTTGGACTCTTCGAAGTTATATTAGCTGTAATGATACTAATACCGAAGCTTGAGCGTATAACTTTCGCACTGCTACTATTCCATTTGTTTACTACTATTATGCCACTGTTTGTAATACCACAGTATGTATGGGATGGAATATTAATACCTAATTTAATAGGCCAGTATATTATTAAAAACGTTGCTCTACTGTCACTGGGTCTGGTTTTATTTGCAAGACTTAAGCCAATGACAAAGACTCATTCTATAATGGGCA
>CAZTIN010000017.1:0-14580 GCA_964613525.1 uncultured Candidatus Saccharibacteria bacterium | reverse complement strand
CTTAAGCCCCTGTTAAAACAGGGGCTTTTGTATTATAATTCCAGAATGATACTGTCAGATAAAAAGATTCTAGAATGCATAGAATCGGGTTCAATTGTAATAACCCCTTTTGATATTAAGAATATGGGAGGTAACTCCTACGATGTACACCTTAGTCCTCATTTTGCTCAATATATAGATGAAGTTATAGATGCTAAAAAACACAACGAGATAAAGCATTTTGAAATAGGCCCTGAAGGGTTCGTACTTGAGCCAGGACAGCTATATTTAGGCTCAACTATGGAATATACCGAGTCTCACGAGCATGTTCCATTTCTTGAAGGTAAATCTTCTACTGGCCGCCTAGGTATAGACATACATGCTACAGCCGGCAAAGGAGATGTTGGATTTTGTGGATACTGGACACTAGAGATATCTACGAGTAAACCTGTTCGTATCTACCCTGGTATGCCTATAGGGCAACTAATTTACTATGTTATGGATGGTGAAGTTGAAAGACTGTACCATAAGAAAGTAAATGCTAAATATTCTGGACAGGAAGCATTACCAAAAGAATCGATGATGTGGAAGAATAATTTCTAAAATAAAAAGCTTATTTTTAAAATAAGCTTTTTATTTATCTACCTGATGAGGCAGGAGTAGAGGTCTCTGTCTTTACAGGTGCTGGTTTTGCAGGGTCAGAGAATACTTCCTTATTCCCTGCTATTTCTTCTCTTTTTGATTTACGGTCTTCGAATTTATTAAAAATTGAATCTAACTTTTTTTCCTCTAATTCAACAACTACTAGGGATTTAACTTTTTCTCTACTTTCAGATGTGATAAAAGATTTATTCTGGACCAAGTAATAAATCATAAATGACACAGCGGCAACAGCCACTAGTATCAACGAAATCATTATCAATATTCTTTTCCAATAGAAAAATGGGTCTATCTCAGTTTCCTTACGCAGGACTACTGGATTTTTCTTTTTAACTTTTTTAAATAGGTTTATTTTCATATTTTTATTTTATATTAGTGTTTAATGTTAATTTTGCACTCAACATCCATGTAGTACTAGTAGCAAAAGATGAATCACCTGTAAAAGATATGTCTCTATATGTCACAGACCCCCCTGCCCTATTAGGCTGAATAATTGCAACTTCTCTAAGAGAATACTCATTCATATTTATTACATATTCTGCATTTTCTATCATTTTCATTGTTTTAAGAAGTTTATCAAATGAACCAATCGCATCGATATCAAGACTAATGATTCTATTAGACTTCCCAGGTTCACTAAGCGATATAGAGTTTATTGTAATATCGGAACCAACGCTGTCTGCATATTCTTCTATTTTACTAGCCAGGTACGGGATTTCTTCTTCTGAAGAAACAATATGATTAGACAAAGATTCAATTTTGTCTAAATTATTTAAAAATACATTTTTAGATTTTATTGTATTTTCTCTTTCTTTATGAAGATTCTGTATAGACTCATATAATACAAAAGAATCTGAATTATATTTTCTCAGAACCCTAACCCCGAAAAATATACCCGTAATACTAAGAAGTAGTATTACACTGGACACGATTAACCTTGATGTAAAATTAATTGGTTTCATAATTAAAGTTCGCAAGTTATATTAAAAGGAACATCGACCTTGCGTGCATAAGTAGTAACAGGTACAGTTACACTGCTACACATTCCACCATTTTTCTTATCTAAAATATTTCCAAAATCTATTATTGAATCACGGGTACCAGAAACACCGGAAATGACTAACATTTTTTTATTATCTTTGTTAGACATATTAAATTTATTAATACTAATATCCGATGGTCTAACAGTAGATATTTTTTCTATATTTTCTGAATATTTATTTGTATTTGCAAAATCTTTCTGAAAAGAAGTAATGGCTGCATTTGTTGATCTAATTTGGTTAACCATAGAACCGGCTTCCCCGTTCTCAGCTGAGGATTCAAGTTCAGTGTATTGATTACCTAAGAAAGAAGCTTCGGTATATTCAACATAAGACAAAACCCCTAATACAAGAACTAGTGGCATAAGAGCAGCTGCAATACAAATAAAGCCTATAACAATAAGACGCCTTCTATATAAAGCTTTGAGCGAGATTCTTTTTTCGTAAGGTAGTAAATTAATCATAACTAATTTTCAAATGCACCTAACGCAAGACCTATTGCTGTGCCATATATTACCGAATCATCAAAATGTATTTTTGGAACACGCGCTGATACCGCTTCTATTCTAGTCCAAACATTAGCTAATACTGCTGGTTTATGGAATGTACCCTGAAACAAATCAATAAACCCGGGTGTCAGAGCTTCTGTACCTACTATTTGAACTGTATCAATTTGCCTATATGTATCAGACCTCTCCATAGCATACGATGTCCATGAATTATATTGCTTTATTATATCTTGAAACAAAGGTATATAAGCCTGGCGCAAAACTTCTGCCATGGCAGCGTATTCGCCTGTAGCATTCATTCCTATCTTGTGTTTTATTTCTTCAGCTTTTTGATTATCAAGAGAAAGCTTATTAGCAACAGCAACTGTAACTTCTTCACCGCCGCGCATTATAGTACTCGAAGAAACAACTAAACCATCCTGGACAATAGATGCAGTAGTCGAAGCATGTCCGATATCAATAATATATATTACAGAATTTTCATTAGGCTTTGTTATGGCGCGCGCCAATGCCTGACATTCATATTCACAAGAAACAACTTCTATTCCAGCCAAAGTACATGCTTCTACGTAGCCTTCTACTACTTTACGCTCAACAGCTGCAACTTGTACTTTCACCTTGTCCTGAGACCTAGACACAATATCGTAATCAAACTCTACAGTATCAGCTGGAACAGGAATAAAGCCTTCTAATAGTAAAAGTATAGTGTCTCGAAACTCAACACCGGGAGTTAGCTCAACTTCTGTTTGAAATGTATAAACTTGCTCTTCTGGAATAGAAATTCTAACAGACTGTATCTTTTTATTTTTACGCATTGATTCTAGTACTGGTACTAGTTTTGTCTGATCCTGAACAACACCCTTACCCACAGAGCCAACAGGAATATGCTCTAGTCCATAATTTTCAACGACTAAACCTTGTGAACCCTCACGCATTTCAACATATTTAATTGTACGTTCAGATATCTCAAGACCAAAAGAAGGCATCACAATATAGCGAGGTATCGGAAAAAATTGAAATATTTTTGAACGTGCCATAGATGATATTAGTATACCATCTAAAATCTTTAACCTACAACAGAACCTGGGGCAACAGAACGCGCAGGATTAAGTAATACGATACCTTGTTCATCTTTAAGTGCCATGATCATACCCTGAGATTCCAGGCCTTTGATAGTACGGGTTTCTAGATTGGTTACAAAAGGACACATCATTCCAACTAAATCTTCTGGATTTGTAAAAGTCATAGCAATACCTGACAGTATCTGGCGTTCGCCTAGCTCACCGAAATCAACACGTAATTTCAAGATTTTATCTAGACCCTCAACCTTTTCAGCTGACAGGATTTTACCAACTCTTATTTCTATTTCTTTAAATTGATCAATGTTTATCATTTTATTTATATACTATTTATCTATTATTTTGTCTATCTAAGTAACGCTGCAAAATTAACGCTGCTGCGGACGCATCTATCCTGCCTTTTTGTTCGCTACCACTATGACGAGCATGTGCGGATGTAAACTGTTCTTTCTCGTAGTTAATTTCTATACCTAGTCTTTCTTTTATTAAATTAGCAAATTTTTCTGCATCATACGCAATGGTATTCTTTTCGCCTTTTTGGTCTACAGAATCTCCGATAATAACCATATTTATATTTTTATCTTTGCAGATCTTTTCTATTATATTTATGACAGTTTTATTATTTTTGACCGTATACATAGGAAAAGCCATAATCCCACTCTCATCAGAACAAGATAATCCTATATATTTTTTACCGTAATCAATCCCTAGGTAAATCATTTTTCGAGTATAGCACATCTTTGGTCACACATAAATTTGCTGACTCAAATTTTGCGCGACCCCACCTCGCGGTTTTTGCCTTTCGCTAGGCTCAAACAAAAACATCGCTCCGGTTCACAAAAAGCGAAAGACCGGAAGCAGTTCCGGTCTTTCGTCTTTTTTTGTGCTCTCAGTAGGAATCGAACCTACATTTTGGGTACCGCAAACCCATGTCCTATCCATTGAACGATGAGAGCAATAAGGTTAAATTAACACAAAAACCTTATTTTATCAAGTTTTAGAGTTTATACTTGGCAACAAATCTCCTGCCTATATGAGGTATTAGTTTTTTATCTTCTTTTAGAATGGAAAGTATTTTAGGCTTGAGCTCATTTGCTATTCCGGTTGGCAAACAAACTGAAACCATTGGCTGATAAGCTCTCTTTATCTGAAGAACTAAATCTGTTTCTTCGCCTATTTCTAATATATTAAATGCTTCTATTTTTTCTATATCGTAAAAATCCTCCCCTATTATTATATTTTTAGTATTTATCTCAACTAATATATCTTTTGGCTTTTTAACAGAAACATAACCATACATAAAAGCACCTATTAAAACCAAAATTCCGAATAAAGCATTATGAAATATAAAAGAAAGCACAGCTACAACAATAGCAATTAGACCTACTGTCCAATAATAGTCATTAGACCTCTTATGGTAAACATGATCTTCTGCAACAAAAGATATCAGGTTTTCTACGTCATTATCCATATATAGACTAATTGTACATTTTTATATACACCTACTGCAAGCTTTTATTGAATGATTCTTTAGCTGCAGTATAAACAGTCTTGGCAACCCTATCATCAAAAAGAGAAGGTATTATCATATCAGGTGTTATATCTTCAACGACAGAAGCCAACGCTGTAGCAACGTCACAAAAAAGCTGTCTACTAAATTGTGCACCTTTTATATCAAGCGCTGCTTTGAAAACTCCAGGAAAAACAAGAGCATTATTTACCTGATTTGGAAAATCACTACGGCCTGTAGCCATAACTAAAGCCCCGGCATTCTTAGCAACTTCAGGCATAACTTCCGGAATAGGATTTGCAAGTGCAAAAATAATAGGTTTTTCATTCATAGAACGAATCATTTCTTCATTTAGAACACCAGGCTTTGAAAGTCCAATAAATACGTCAGTGCCAGAGATAGCAGAAGCTAGGTCCCCTTCATGCAATGTAGCTATACTAGACCCGATAAGCTCTAGCTTTTCCTTGGATAGATCTTTTCTATCGGGAGTAATGACACCTTGAGAATCAACAAAAATAATGTCTTTTGCACCAGCAAAAAACAACAATCTAGAAACAGCAACACCAGCTGCGCCAATACCTGATATCAAAAATTTAGCTTCTTCTATTTTTTTGCCTTTTAATTTTAATGAATTTATTATACCCGCCAAAACAACTGTAGCTGTACCCCACTGGTCATCATGCATAACAGGAATATTAAGCTCTCTTTGAAGCCTTTCTTCTATTTCAAAACACCTAGGCGCTGAAATATCTTCCAGGTTTACTGCTCCAAAAACTGGCGCTATCTTTTTTACTATATCAACTATCTGATCTGCATCTTGAGTATCAAGACATATAGGGAAGGAATCAACACCAGCAAAATGTTTCAGTAGTGCCGCTTTGCCTTCCATTACAGGAATGGCAGCTTCTGGACCAAGATTACCCAGGCCAAGTATCGCAGAACCGTCACTTATTATAGCCACAGTATGACCTTTGAGCGTTAGAGTGTTAGCCAAGCTTTTATCTTTACTGATAGCTGTAGATACAGCACCTACTCCAGGACTATAGGCCAATGAAAGGTCAGATTTGTCATTAAGAGGTGCATTTAAACTGGTACCTATTTTACCTTTATATTCAGCATGGTAATTAATTGCTGCTTTTTCTAAATCGGAATTCATGATTAGCATTATACTACAGTAAATCAAAATCCCCCATATAGGGGGATTTTGGCGATATTATTCGCGTGGCTTTGATTCCTGAACTGTGATCTTGCGACCATCTAGCTCTGAGCCATTTAGTTTTTCGATTGCACTTTGAGCATCAGCTTCGTTTTCGTATTCCACGAAACCAAAACCTTTACTGCGGCCAGTCATTTTGTCCATTACAACACGTACTTCCTTTACAGGACCTATTGCTGCAAAATGGCTAGATAATGACTCATCGCGTGTAGCCCATGCTAGTGAACCAACGAAAAGCTTTGTAGACATATTGGAGAGTATTTCCTTATAATGCGTAAACACCAGAACCTCGTACCTATTGCATTAGCAGGAATCCGAAGATTGGAACTTTTACATTATTAATATAGCATGGTATTACGAATATTGCTATCTACCCTCTATAACCCTATAAAGCAGTCTGGCAATCTTTAAATCATCATATTTATATTTACCTCTTAAATATTCATAGACAGGGGTTAGCTTTTCATCTCCTAATAAGTTAAACACTCTATAAATCTTAGATAGTTCTTTGACTAATTTAGGGCTTGGCAAAGAAGACATATCATTTGGGGTCAAATCACCTCTTTCATGTAAGACATATAGATGGTCAATTACTGTATTTAGTTTAAGACCTCTTTGCTTACTGACAGTATCTAAATTATTCCCATTTTTAATCATCTCAAGAGTTTCATCATAAGTAGTTTTAGATTTAGAACTAGACTGTTTTATTTTAGTTTTACTACCACCGCAAAATTCTATAAATTTTTCTTGGATTTTTTCAAAATCTTCTCTACTTGTGTTTAATAAAAAATTTTCACTTTTTTTAGACTCTAATCTAAAATAATCATCTTTCTCTTTTACTTCATTATGTACTCTTAAAGAATTCCTGTTTATACCTATTAGCTCTAAACTTGAAAGAGATGATAATCTAGAAAGAGCAACATAACCCTGACCATATTCAAACGACTTTGAAAGATCAATTGCAGCTGAAGAGAGTGTCATACCCTGGGACTTATGAACCGTTATAGCCCAAGCATGACGAAGTGGTACCTGTATTAATTCAGCTTTAACTTTACCATCTTCTTCTATTTGCCAACTCATTGGTTCGACTAATATCTCTGAACCTTCTTTAGTTTTAATGATTGGATATCCGCCGTTTGTTCCGAATCCAATAACTGTACCTATTGTTCCATTAACAAAAGACCTGGCTGTATTATTTTTAGTACACATAACAACAGCTCCTAGTTTAAGCTCAAGAATGACCGGCGATAAGCACCCCCTGATTAGACTTTCTGTTAATTTACTAGAGCCTTTTGTTTTAGCTTCAAAAATGTATTTTTTACCTTTTATGTTATTTAGTTTTTCTAAATTAAAGCTATCAACATCTTTATTATGAGTAAATAGCTTAGTTTCATTTTTTAGATCTTGAATACTAACAACTCTAGAATTCAGCATTTCTATATGATTTCTATTTATAGAATCATTCCTAATAGCAGAAAGTATGTTAGTTAGATCTCCATCGCTTTGCCTGAACTGCTCTTCTAAATACAAAACTACTAGATTAGAGTTATTCCAAGACCTGGAGTTAAAAGCAAAGTCAGAACTTTCAAAATCAAATCTTACAGGTGGTAATTGAAAAAAATCACCAACAAATACAACCTGAAGACCTCCGAATGGTTCATCTATCCCGGTCACTGATTTTATTATTAGATCTAGTGAATCAATCAGAGAACCAGATAACATGGAAACTTCATCTATTATTAATACTTTTGTTTTATTTATACGTTTTACAATATGCTCTTTTGAAGAAATTGAATCAATATCATAAGCTGTAATGTTATTATTCGCACCAATACCACTCCACGAGTGAATTGTGATTCCACCTATATGAGTAGCCGCGATACCTGTAGAAGCAGTTACGGTATATTCAATATCGTGATCTTTTAAATAACTAATATACTCTCTTAGGGTATGACTTTTACCAGAACCAGGCTCTCCTGTAAGAAAGCAGTTTACTCCTGTTTTTAATATATCTAATGCGTCAGATTGTGTCATAAAATAAATTATTTTTTACCACCCTGATACAAGCGGAAAAACCATTTTGTTATTTCAATAACTAAAATATTTAAAATAAACCAAACTGGTAAAATAATATATGCTTCTTTGGGCATAGAGTCTAATTTAAAAATATTTTGCATAAAAGGCACAAATAGAGTCATAGCGCACATTCCAGTACTAAACAAAACACTTCTGTTTAATATTTTATTAGCAAATATTGGATATTTATAAATAGGTTTATATAAACTCCTGAAAGAATAAGCAGCCAATACAACGTACAATGAAAAACAAGCAAATAGTAGTGACCTAACTTCTCCAAAAGTAAAATTACTTTTAAGAAGAATTGCGTATAGAACAAATAATAAGACTGATGTTAGTGTACCGATCCCCGCTGTTAGAATTATTACCTCTTTGTTAAAGATATTTTTAGTTTTAGATTTTCTTATATAGTAACTATCATAATTATCATCAAATGCAAAAGATAGAGCAGGTAAAGACCCTGTAAAGAAATTAATCCATATTATATGTAATGCAGTTAACGGCAGAGGCATAGCAAATACGAGAGACCCGCCTAATAGAATAACGCCATCAAGAACAGAAGACATTAAATATATAAAAGCTTTTCTAATATTAGAAAGTATTCTACGACCTTCTTCTATGGCTAATACTATGGTTTCAAAGTTATCATCCAGCAAAACTAAGTCAGCAGCACTTTTAGCAACATCAGAACCGCTACCAATTGCTATACCGATATCTGCCATTTTTAGAGATGGCGCATCATTTACCCCGTCTCCAGTCATGGCAACTATATAACCAAGCTTTTTATATAAAGTTCCAATACGAAGCTTGTCTTCTGGGGTAACCCTAGCAAATATTTTTAAATCTGGCATATTAGCCAAAAGTTCTTCATCATTCATATTATGTAATTCTTCACCAGAAATCACATTCTTCTGTTCTATATTAAAACCAAGCTCGCGCGCTACAGCAATGGCTGTACCTTTCATGTCTCCAGTAACTATCACAACCTTGGAACCTGAATTTTCTATATTTTTTACAGCCAATGGAACTTCTTTCCTAACAGGGTCTCTTAATACAATTAGGCCAATGAATTCCAAATTCTTAGCGTCAGACTCTGTAAAAGGTTTTTCATTTATTATTTTTTTACTATCGTCTGGTAAATAAGCAATCCCTAACAAACGATTACCATCTTCACTAAATTCTTCTATTTTTTCTTTAATTAAAAGATATGAATCTTTATCTATATCAGACCTATTAAGAAGTATATCGGGTGCACCCAGAGCTACAATTTTGTTTGTATCAAAATCAAGACCTATGGAGAATTTATAACTTGAGCTAAAAGGAAGCAGTATACTATGTTTGTCTTTTACAACATTAATATTATTTCTATGAGCAGATATAGCAATATTAACTTCAAGAGGTCTACCTAAGAATCGACTTTCATCATTTTCTGCTTTTTCTACATAAACAACATCAATGTTAGATATTGCTAATTTTAAAATTTCTTTCTGCTTCTCATCTTTTATACCATCTTCAATGGATATTATTTTTCTTCCAGAAACAATCTCAGGTGTAGGTACTACGTCAATTAGCTTCATTTTAGCTTCTGTCAAAGTTCCAGTTTTGTCTGTCATAATTAAATTAGCAGAACCAAGAGTCTCAACTGCGGACAGGGATCTCATTACACCTTTTTTAATAGCTAGTCTTTCTGCACCAATAGCTAATATAACTGTAAGCGCAATAGGCAAAGCTTCAGGAATAGCACTGACAGCAATAGCAGCTGAGAGTATGAGCATTTCACCTATTGGTTGACCCCGCATGACACCTAGCAAAAATATTATAGACACAAGCAATATCACACCGTAGAATACAACCCAGCCAAACTTAGCTAAAGAATTCTGCAAAGGGGTTTTGTCTTTTTTAGTACTAGCAACAAGGCTAGCAATTTTACCAAGCTCTGTCTTAAGACCAGTTCTAAAAACAACAGCTGTGGCATAACCTTCAGAAACAAGTGTTCCAGCAAAAGCCATATTAGTTCTTTCTGAAATAAGAGTTCCCTCACCTACTAAATCCATCTTTTTTCTTATTGGTAAGGATTCCCCTGTAAGAATTGATTCGTCCACAGAAAAATTATTTAGATTAATTATTCTTGAGTCAGCTGGTATACGTGACCCATAAGTAAGTTTTATTATGTCCCCAGGTACTAAGTCTATAGCATTTATTTCCTGTTCTACTCCACCGCGTACAACTCTGACGCGGTCTTTTATATATGTCTTTAGTTTCTTAATGGTTTGCTCAGCGTGATATTCTTGAAAAAATCCCAATATAACATTAACAAGAACGGCTAGCATTATAACTGTTGTATTTAACCATTCATTAAGAAATGCAGCCAGAATAGCCGCACCTATTAACATAAATATCAGAGGGCTCTTGAATTGATCTAAAAATATTTTCGCTTTTGAAATTTCATTTTTAGAATGAAGTTCATTTTTACCAAAAGTTTTTTGTCTTTCCTCTATTTCTTCAACTAAAAGACCAGCTTGTCTTGAGCCTAGGGAATCTAGAACATCTAACTCCGGTATTGACCATACCGCTAAATTTGTAGATATATTAGGCAATGGTAAATGCCTGGTTTTTAGGTTTTGGCCTAAAATTGAACGTATCAGATTATGGATAGACTTCATGTATACATAATATATGAAATCTGAGTTAGTTCAAAATTATTAAAATATGCCAGGAAGAGCAAAATATGCTTGATTTATATAGAATAAAATAAATATCAAACTAATCACTATTATTCCATATATGATATTCTTCGGATGCTGTTTTTTATACTCAACTCCTACGAAAATAAACATTGCAAGAATTGCAGCGTATAACATAAATTTATATATATAGTAAACGTACAAAGATGTCTTATATACTTCTTTCTGTATCAAAGATGGTGAGTTTGTTTTTGCTGTAGTATTTGATTCGTTTAAAATAATAGAGCTACTATCTTCAACTTCTAGATTTTTAGCAACTATTAAATCATTACCATTTTCTATTATTTCCACCTTGGGTGTTTCTATGACTTCTCCCTTTACAACACCTTCTTCTTTATTATTAGAAGCTAAGAGAGACTCTATTTTTATTTCACTCTTGTCTAATTCATTAATCTGTATATTATTAGATTCTACAAAAACTGGCTTGCCGAACATTTGCACAACAAAAACAGTAGGTTTTCCATTTAGAATACCCTCTTTAGCTGCAATACCTATATCGGTAAATCTTTTGTCTAATATATTTTGCTTGTGTTTAGGTGAATTCATCCAAGCTCTTGAAACATCAGATGATTCAGTAAAATCAATGGCGAGATTCTCACCTGCATAGATAAAGCTGTAATTAGCTTTCTTCATCCAGTACCATGGGGTAACACCTGTTGGGGACACGTGGGCAAAATACTGATTTTCTGACATATCCTCAGCCTTGAGCTTAGCAGCGTATTCTAATTCTTGACTTACGTTAAGCTCAGGCTCTCCTATGGAAACCCTGTCGTTATTTGTTAAATCCACTAAAACAGCTGGCAGAACTGCTGCCGTAAGTCCAGAATTTCTTATATACAAAGAACCACTAAATGATGCTCCTGCTAAAAAAATAACAATTATAGATACTATTCCTAACATATACTCACGAAAAAAATGTGGCTTGAATTCATTGCCCTCATGCGGTATTAAAAAATCCTTTATTTTACGGAGTATTCTTTTCACACTAAAACTATACCATAAAACCAAAATAAAAACAGACCATGATATGGTCTGTTTTTATTTTTATAGAACTGGAGAATCTGGGTTATTTTCAAAAGGTACTAACTCTGGATTAGTCAGGTTAAGCTCTGGGCACATTATTTCGTTTATTTTCTTAGTAGTTGTTAGGTAAACGATGCCAGTAGGAGTTTTTAATCCCCAAGGGGTTAGAATGTCATCTTTATGTAACCACTGGAATTTTTTAACTGCATTATCTGTTAGAGGACCAAAGAATCCAGTAATTGGTAAGTTAGACTTCATATAGTTGTTTAAGAATGTCTGAACTTTTTTAACAGAATCAACATCGTTCTTATAGCCTTTTCTTAGGAATTTTTCTAGATAAATACCACATGTTGTAGATTCACCTAAAACTTGACCTTGAGGCTCGTTATTCTGAGGAGATCCTAGGAAAGATAATGGTACAAATCCACCTCCTCCACCGCCACCTTGGTTATTGTTTGGTGTATTGTCTTCAGGAGTGTCATCATCATCATTATTATCATTGTCGTCTTCTGGATTATCTTCTGGATCATTTTCGTTATCTGGAGCAGCAGTAACAATTATTGTTCTTGTAACAGCTAATGCACTCATACCACCAGTATCTGTATAATTATAAGTTACATTATATGTACCAGGGGTATTAGTATCAACACTACCAGTAATATCTGTAACCACAAGCCCTAGGCCATCCTCAAGGTCATTAGCTATTGCCCCAGCTTCACTATATGTATCACCTACAGTTAGATTTACGCTGGAATCGCCATTAAGCACAATTACTGGTGCTGTATTTTGAGGCTCTTCTTCATCATCGTCTTCTGGGTCAGGAGTTACACATTCTTCATAGCTAACAGACAATTTATAAGAAAGTCCCGCAGGATTTGTTATTGGAGTAGAATTTGCTACACCTAAGTTCTTAACAGTAAACGATATATTATTACTACCATTGACCAGGTCACCAGCAGATAGATTATATGTGTCTATTTGACCAAAATTATTTTCATCTTCACTACCAATAGAATTAAATGAATTTACTTCTCCTGTATAAGAATTATCAGCTAACACTTCTAATACAGCAGAAAGAGGATTACCCGGTATTGCAAATGATCTATTAAATGTAACGAACTCATCTTGAGTTGGATCTGTTACTCCGTCAATATTCCATATCCAACTAGCTCCAGTTATGTTACTCCAAGCACCATGGATAAAAGAAAGAATTGAAGAATTGAATTCACCTACAGTCTCAGTCCCATCACTAACAACTTCCATATTTTTTTCTGTACAAATCTGCTGAGGTGGCTCTTCTTGTGTAAGTTTATTTACGATTGTGAATACTTCATCTGAAGAATCTACATTTACAACAGATCTTCCAGATACGTTCTCCCATCCGTCTTGCATAATTTCGTCTACAATATATGTACCCATAGGGACATTTTCAAAAGTAGTACACCCGTTTTCGCCTGTTATACCTGCATAGCCTTTTGATATATCTACAGATAATGTGCTATTTTCGTTATCTGTAAACCATACAGGATTTTGGATTTCATTCTCACCATCAAAGATACCAAGATTAATTGACCCTTCAGATCCTGGTATTAGACTCCTAGCATACTTATGAGCGCTATTATAAGCCCCCCAGAAGCCAGCTTGACCACCTATTCTTAGTTCTAGTACATCACCATTTATACCTGGATATTGGTCAACCCAAGGACCAGCATTATTAACCTGTGAGTATTCAGTATCAACTGGGTTTAGACCCCATTGATTCATCCAAGTACCAGAAGATTCAAATAAATATGAGATTCCGGACAAAAGACTATTTGTATCAACACCGTTTATATCAGCAACTGGTATATTTAGATTATCTTGAACACTTTCTCCTTTTAGTATTACAGTCCAACCTGGTAGAGGGTTTTGGTTTTCGTCGACCTTACATATATTTACTGTTGATACTTCTGGAACACATGAACCGTTTACTTTGTGCATACCATTAGGCACACCTAGTTGTTCACCTTCTATATTCGGACATGAATCTATCTCATAGTTAAAAGCAACACAGTGTACTACTCCTGAAGATGTCGGTGATTCTATATAGTCATAGTTATCATAGTTTAGAACATCATTTTGACAGTAGAGTTCTGCAGAATATTGTGAGGCTTCAGATTCCATGTCATCTTGTCCAGAAAGAGCCCCAGAAAAACCTAAATAATAATGACTTGCCTTTTCTCTCACCCATAATGGTTCTTGGCCTACAACCTGAGTTGAAGTAACACCGGTGTTTATAGTTGGTCCAAAAGTAGTCCAATTAGCACCACCTGTTTCTACGTTATCACCTGGATTTGACTCAGTATAAGGAGCCCATTCAAAATTAAAATCTGATGCCAAGTAACATCCTGGGTGAGAATTTACCCAGTCAGTAGCAGTGCTGCTGGTTACATCAGGCCCACCATTACCCCAATTAGGCAAATCTGACTCATGAGTACAAACAACTTTTGTCATTACAATAGTTGTAGTTATTTCTTCGAAATTAGCCTGCACTGACTTATTAGCGTCCATAGTTAGAGTACAAGGCTCTGTTCCAGTACAGTCACCACTAAAGCCTGTAAATGACCAGCCAGTTGCAGCATTTGGAGTAAGGGTTACTGATGCGCCATCATCAAATGTACCGTCGCAGTCTTCACCGCAAGTAATACCTTCTGGAGAAGAAACAACGTTCCCATCACCATTTACAGTGATGTTTAATAATCTTG
>CAZTIN010000016.1:0-14983 GCA_964613525.1 uncultured Candidatus Saccharibacteria bacterium | reverse complement strand
GCTATAAAAGAGCTCCTTAAAGAATGTAGCGCCGATACTGCAAATGTAGCTTTCTCTTTGCCAGCAAGCGCTTGTCTTCTAAAAGACATTACCGTTCCTTCAGGTATTACAGAATCGGAAATGCAAACAGTCGTCTCAACCGAAGCGCGTAAAGTCGTACCTGTCCCAATAGGGGATGTTAATATTGACTGGCTACATATTCCAGCTGAAATAATACCTGTGCAAGATGCATCTAAGAAGAATCTACTCTTAGTTGCTGTTTCCAAAGAAACACAAAAAAGAGTCACTTCTTATGCAACGGCTTCTGGTCTTAACCCTAAGACTTATGAAATTGAAGTCTTTTCTAGTATGCGCAGTGTTTACACTCACGAACGAGCCCCAATAGTTCTAATTGATTTAGGTGGTGCTCATGTAAAAGTTAGTATTATTCACGAAGGTTCAATCAGAAGAGCTGTTTCTCTGGAAAGAGGAATGAATGATATTGAAACCGCATTGATGTCTTCTGGTATGGATTTTGCCTCAGCTCATAAAATTAAACATGAATCATCACTAACGGGTATTTCCAAAGAAGAAGTTTTAATCATTGATACATATAAATCTATATTAAAAGACGTTCAAGCTGTAATCTCTGAATACGAAAGATTCTCACATTCTTCCCCAGCTAGGGCTGTTCTTCTTGGTGGTGGCGCTGAAATGAAAGATGTAGTTTCTGTAACAGAGACTATTCTCGGATTAAAAGTTGAAAAGAGTAGACCTTTCGAAAGAGCTATAGTACCAGAACTAGTTAAAGATATTATCCCAGAAATTGAACCTGAATTCACAATAGCCACTGGCCTTGCGATGAGGTTATTGTCATAATATACATATGGAAAGCAACCATACATTTGTACCGCATGAATCAAGTAAGAAACGAAGTTCAAGTTTTGGTTCTGTTCTTTTTGTTTTATCCATTGGTGTCTTTGTTGTAGTACTCGCTATTTCAGGTTTTTCATACATACTCAGGAAATCAATTACTTCTCAAATAGCTTCTTATCAGGAGAGTTTAATAAAAGCAAAAGAAAGATTTAATCAAGGCGTACCTGTTCATACAATAGACGAGTTTGATAAACGTCTACGTGCCGGCAGAGACATATTAGCCAAGCATAAATCTTTTACAGGGCTGTTAGGTCTAGTTGAAAGAATAACTCTTAAAAATGTTCAATTCACTTCATTTTCTTACATGGAGTCAGACTCTAATCGTAAAAATGTAGTTCGTCTCGTTGGACGAGCACCAGATTATAAAACAATTGCTGAACAAAGCGAACAGTTTTCTCTTGACGAAGAGGCTCGCCGTTACATAACAGAAGTAGTTTTCTCTAACTTGGAACTTGATAAAAAGGGTACAGGGCTTATAACATTTGAAGTATCAATGGTTGTTGATCCAGAATTTTTGCTTTATTCCAGATATGTAAATAACGAAGATGATTTAACAAACGTGGTCGAATCAGTTACTAGTACACGCAATTCCGTGAATAACCTAAGAAGCCAATAATATGAAAACTATACTCTCAATCATATTCTTTTCTGCAAGTATTGCCATCGTAATGATTTTCACGATACCACAGTATATGTGTGATTCTACTACTTGTTCATACGACGGTATTAAGAAACTACGTGTTGATATTACAGAATATTCCAAAGCCATGAACAGTGCTAAGGATTTAGAATCACGAAGATCTTCTTTAGTGGAAAGATATAATTCTATATCTGCTGATGACCGCCAGAGACTAGAAAACATGCTTCCTAATAACGTAGACAATATAAAGCTTGTTCTAGAACTTGAAACAATAGCTAAGAAATACGGTTTAGTAATTGAGAGTCCAAAGCTTGAAACTAAAATAGAAACTGTAAAGGTGGACGCCCCAACTAATTCTCAAGGTCAAGCTATCAGGTCAGATAATAGCGGGTCAGTATCTTTACCATACGGTACATTTACATTAGATTTTACAGTAAGATCTAATTACGAAAATGTTAAAAAATTGATATCTGATGTCGAACAAAATCTAAGACTTATTGAACCAGTTGCTCTTACTATCAAAGTTCCTGGAATTAACGAAACTACCGTTAATGGTAAAACCACTGTCTATCCAGACGGAGTCTATGATGTAACAATGAGAGCTATAATTTATTATCTTAAGAATTAAACTATGTCTAAGAAAATATTAATTATAACAATAATAATAGTGGTAATAGGAGTGATTCTTTTTTCTGTTAAGACAAAAGACAAAAGCTCTGATGCAGGTGATGGTACTATTCCAAGTACTGCTAGTTCTAGCGTAGGTAATGATTTTATAAGAGCGCTTCTTGGTGTAAATAGTATTTCTTTAGATGTAAGCTTGCTTAATTCACCAGCTTTTAACTCCCTAGATGCATCTGGGGCGTATGTTGACCCGTCTCCTGAAAAAGGTAGAACAGATCCTTTTTATGGTATAGGTAAAGAATCAGTTAATAGTCCTGCTACTCAAACCACTGAGTCTTCTAGGGTATCAGGCTTAGGCGTTAATAATGTAGGTAATGCTGAAATAATCATTTCTAAGATAACATCTACAACCGCAGCTATTTCTATTCGGGGTATTAATGAAAATGAAAAAGTTTCTGTAGTATTACTAGGATCCAATGATTCTCTAACATCCGCTACAAATTTTAGTTACAAAAAAGACACTGGAGAATATTCAGCAATTGTAACAGGTCTAATACCAAAAATAACATATACAGTTAGAATTCAGTCTCCAGAGAGCTTTGTTGGATTACAAGCTGATTTTACAACAAAGTAATATGATAGACGTTAATATTTTTACAAGAGCGGGTATTATAACACCAGAATCCGCAAAACAAGTAGAAGATTTAGCTAAATCTAATTTTGAAGGTGACATAATCCAAGCCTTGGTTAATTCTGGAGTTAGTGAAGAAGCAATTCTTTCAGCTCTTTCTCATGAATACGGTATACCTTATGCCCTAAAAGAACCTAGTGATATTCCTAGTGAAGCAATTTCTTTTGTTACTGAAGCATCTGTTAAAGAATATGGAATTGCTCCATTAGGTATCAAAGATGGAATACTGGAGATTGGTGCTGTTGATCCCAATAAACCTGGGCTAAAAGAAGCAATCAGGTTTATCAGTGAAGATAAAAATATTCCTTATAAAATTTTTATAATAGCCCCTAGGTTATGGCAGGCGGTGCTCGAGCGTTATAGCGGGGTGGGTAACGTTGCAGGTGACGCATTAAAACAAGTCCCCAGAGCTCCTGGCCTTGCTGACGATGACGATGATTTGTTCACAGTAACAAATGAAGACACAAAGCCTGTAGACGTTAGTTCTACTAAAGAAGACGCCCCAATGAGGCGTGTATTATCTACTATAATACGTGACGCTATTGCACTGCGTGCTTCTGATATTCATATTGAAAATACCGGTAAAATGGTACGTGTCCGCTACCGTGTAGATGGTACATTAGAAACTAAGACCACTATACCCAAAGAAGCTGCTTCTTCTTTAGTTGCATTAGTTAAACTAAACGCCAAACTTCTTTTGGACGAGCATCGTAAGCCACAAGATGGCAGCTTTTCCGTAGTTTATCAGAACCGTAAAGTTGATCTACGTATTTCAACTTTGCCGGCTTATTACGGTGAGAAAATAGTTATCCGTATTTTAGATACATCAGCCGGAGTCTTTAATTTGAGTGAAATCAGAATGACGCCTGAACATTTAGCAACTATGCGCAGCGCTATTGCTAAACCATACGGACTAATATTAATAACAGGTCCTACTGGTTCAGGTAAATCAACAACCCTGTATTCTATGCTTTCTGAGCTTGATAGGGAAACCCAAAACATTGTTTCTCTTGAAGACCCTGTTGAATATCATATTGATGGCATCACTCAGTCTCAAGTTCACAGTGCAATAGGGTACACTTTTGCTAGTGGTCTTCGCTCAATATTAAGACAAGACCCAGATGTCATAATGGTGGGTGAAATCCGCGACAAAGAAACAGCTGAGCTTGCTATCCAAGCAGCTCTTACCGGTCACTTGGTCTTGGCTACGCTTCACACGAATAGCGCTATAGGAGCAATCCCTCGTCTTATTGATATGGGAATAGAGCCTTATCTAATAGCACCTACTTTAATTCTGACTATCGCTCAGCGTCTAACTAAGACTTTTGCTAGCGATGCTAATAAAAAACCTTTGGTTATAGATGAAAGCATAGCTAGTCTATACAATAACAGTATTTCTGATTTACCTGAAGAAATAAAAAAATCATTACCAAAACCAGAAACAGCCTACGAGCCAATACCTACTAGTGAATTCCCAAGTGGTCTTTCCGGCCGTATGCCTGTATTTGAAATGTTGCCAATAGATGGTGAAATACAGCATCTTATACTAACTAACCCTAAAGAAGACGAAATATACAAAATTGCTAGGGCTAAAGGTATGCTAACTATGAAAGAAGACGCTTTTATGAAAGCTTTTGCTGGTAAGATACCTCTCAAAGATGTATACTCTTTATAAGAGCCTTTCATAAAGGATCTATTACAGGTTAATTCTTGAAGTAATGGACTATACACAAAATTTAAGCAAATTATTAACAGAACTTGATGCAAGAGCCGGTTCTGATATTCATTTTAATGTAGGTGAGCCTCCTGCTATTAGGGTAGACGGTGAGCTAAGTTTTATTGGCGATGGGGCTAAACTAACAGACGAAGATGTCGCTAGTTACCTAAAGCTCATGCTTAAAGAAAATGAACTTGCTGAATTCAACGAAAAACATGATTTAGATTTTTCTTATACTACAGAATCGGGTGTTCGTTTTCGTGGTAATGCATATGTAGAAAGCAGCAGTCCTGCTGTAGCACTTCGTCGTGTTCCTAAAGTTCAAACTATAGATGAACTTGGTTTACCTGAAATACTAAAAAGCTTTGCACTGCAGAAGCAAGGATTTTTCTTAGTTGTTGGTCCTATGGGTCAAGGTAAATCTACAACTATGGCTGCAATGGTGGAAGAAATTAATAAAACAGAATCATCACACATTGTTACAATTGAAGACCCAGTTGAATTTGATTTTACTCCAGACAAAGCAATAATAAACCAAAGAGAAGTAGGACGTGATACAGAGACTTTTGAATCAGCTATGAAGTCAATATTTCGTGAAGACGTAAATGTAATCCTGATAGGTGAGATGCGTACACATGAGACTATGGCTGCAGCTGTTACAGCTGCCGAAACAGGACATCTTGTTATATCTACGCTCCACACTAATACTGCTGCGCAGACCATTGATCGTATAATTGACTCTTTCCCAGCAGAACAACAAGACCAAATACGATTACAGTTGGCGTCATCTCTTATAGGAATACTTTCTCAAAGGCTAGTTCCTAAGATTAACGGTGGGCGCGCTTTAGCTTACGAACTATTAGTTGCTACCCCTGCTGTATCTAATCTTATTCGTGAAAAAAGAACACATGAAATACCAGTTTTAATTGAAACAGGTACAGACCATGGAATGGTAGACATGAATAAAACATTGCTTGACCTCATAGAAAAAGGCGAAGTCTCTCTAGAGAAAGCATTAGAATATTCAACCAACCCAGAATCTTTAAAGTCTAGGTACGCATAATATATAATTATGAAGATATTCGAGTATCAGGGTTTATCAAATGCAGGCGAAAGACAGATAGGTAGAATCGAGTCTGTGTCTAAGGACACGGCTATTGATACTTTGCAGCACAGAGGTATCATTATTACTTCTATTAAAGAATCAGGTGTTAGTTCTGAAAAGAAATTTTTAAACTTCTTAAACAGGGTTCCAACCAAAGATGTTGTCTTTATGGCAAGACAAATCGCAACTCTTTTCGAAGCCAACGTTTCAGCCTACAAAGCGTTTAGTCTTATTGCTGAGCAGGCTACAAATCCAATACTTCAAGAACAGCTTAGAAGCGTTACTAATGATCTGTCATCTGGTACTACTATTTCGCAAGCCTTATCTCAGTATCCTGAAACTTTCTCAAACTTTTTCATAAACATGGTCAAAGCCGGGGAAGAGTCAGGTAAACTGTCTGAAACATTCGTATTCTTAGCGGACTATCTAGAACGTCAGTATGAATTAACTCGCAAAACAAAAAATGCTCTTATCTACCCAGCATTCGTTATAGTGACTTTTTTTGCTGTTATGATACTTATGATGCGTTTCATAATACCAAAGCTTGGTGAAATGATAACTCAGTCTGGCCAGTCTGTACCTGTATATACAAAAATAGTCTTAGCCGTGTCTCAATTTTTTGTTGATTATGGTTTTATAATGTTACTATTCTTCATCTTTGGTATAGTTTTGACTGTACTATTTTTGCGCAGTGAAAAAGGTCAAGAATGGAAAGATAAAGCAAAAATAACAGCTCCAGCAATTAAGCATCTCTATCAGAAGTTATATCTAGCGCGTATTGCGGATAACCTAGACACGATGCTCTCTTCCGGTATTCCGATCATTAGGACTCTAGAAGTTACGTCCGGTGTAGTTGGTAACAAAGTTTACGAAGCTATAGTTCTCGAAGTCTCCGAAGAGGTTAAAGCCGGTGTTAATTTATCTAACGCGTTAGGTAAACATAAAGAATTGCCAATAATGCTTTCTCAGATGGTACGTGTTGGTGAAGAAACAGGTAAACTAGGTCAGGTATTGCGTACATTAGGACGATTCTATAGAAGAGAAGTTGATCAAGCCGTGGATACTATCGTTGCTTTGATTGAACCTATTATGATAGTTGTACTTGGTTTCGGTGTTGGTATACTTCTCGTGTCAGTTCTTATGCCAATTTATAATTTGGCATCAGGAATTTAAAATAGTTTTCCACATTTAATTTTATTTTTACTCTTTAGTAGTAAATAAAATGTTACAATATGTATAACGCTCATGTTGGTCGTCGATCAATTATGTAAAACATAATTTCAAGTGAGTACGTTAATAATTATTAATTAGTATTTTTTTATTCATACGTATGAAAAAAATGCAAAAAGGTTTCACTCTGATTGAACTTTTGGTTGTTATTGCAATCATTGGTATTCTTTCATCAGTGGTAATCACATCTATGGGCTCTGCTCGTACAAAAGCTAAAACAGCTGCGTTCAAAGCAGAAACATCTGGTCTTGTTGCTCCACTTATTTCAGCATGTGATAGTGCAGATATCGTAGTAGGTGACCTTGGTTCTCCATCTACATATTCAGCAGCTACAGCATTTGGTACAATTACACAAAGCTGTGGTTCATCAGGTGCGGGTACATTTAGTCTTGATATTGCAGCAACAAATGGTGCAGATTCTGCTTCAGATGCTGCTACTTGTACACAAAACGGCTGTACATATAACTAGTTCTCTATCACTAGTTTAGCCATAACAAAACCCTCATAATTATGAGGGTTTTGTTATTATATATGGTAGAATATATTCATATGAGCAGCTTATTTTTATACGGGTTTTTATTTATATTAGGTATAATCATTGGTAGTTTTTTGAATGTTGTAATACTGCGCCTGCATACTAATAAAATTTCCAAGGGTCGGTCTCGCTGTGAACGTTGCGCACACATTCTTTCTCCTAAAGATCTTATACCGGTATTGTCTCATCTTTTCTTAGGCGGGCGCTGCCGATATTGTAAGAGCCGTATATCTGCCCAGTATCCATTAGTTGAAATTATAACAGCTGTAATGTTCGTACTTGTTTTCTGGAAAGTATCAAATACTTTTGATTCACTATGGCAGATAATCCTATTTTTCATTATCTATGTAAAAATATTTTCGATTCTTATTGTTATGTCAGTTTATGATATAAGACATTTTATATTACCCTGGAAATTAATGAGACCATTTTTGCTAATAACATTCGTCCTATCTATTCTTTTGTCTATTTTAAATAACGATATATCCATAGAGACTTTTGCTTCAGGATTCATCGTGGCTCTACCTTTTTGGATGTTGTGGTATTTTTCCAAAGGAAGACTTATTGGTTTCGGTGATATAGAACTAATGTGTGGTATTGGTTTTATGATGGGTATTATGAGCGGAATATTATCTGTTTTTATGGGATTTTGGATAGGAGCATTTTTTGTTTTTATAAAAATACTTGCTTCAAGAAAAATGCTTAGTGGTAAAACTCAGATACCTTTTGGTCCATTCTTAGTAGCCGGTGTATTTGTGACTTTTATATTAGGAATAAGTTTCGATACTTTTTTATTCTCTTTAATGTAATATGAATAAACTAAAATCTAGCCAGGGCTTTACTCTTATAGAGCTAATCGTAGTAATTATAATAATAACTATAATTACTAGTATTGCTATATTACAGATTTCTTCTTATAGACGAGGCACCACAGTTGAGTCAGTTGCTGAAGAAATAGCTCTTAATATAAGACGCGCTCAAACTATGGCGCTGGCAGTACGTTCCACTGGAGGCTTTTTACCAGCCTATCAAAATGGTTATGGTATTCATTTTGAATTAGCAGGCCAAGGCGGTACTCAGGGTTCAGACCCAAAATCTTATATACTATTTACTGACTATGAAGCTAACCCTGGTCCTGGCGGCTGGGATAGGGCATATCTTAAAAATTTCAACCAAGGTGCAGCTTGCGGTAATCCTTCTCAGACGATAGATGAATGTGTAGAAAAAATAAATATTGATTCAGGCGATTCTATAACTGATATAGAAGTCTGTTCTTTGTCAGGTAGTTCCTACTCGTGTAGTCCTCTTATAGCAGGGCAAAGACTTGATATTACGTTTCTTCGGCCTAACCTAGATGCATTTATATGTACTAACGATCCATTAAATGGGGGATGTCGCGGACTAATGCCAACTATCGGCTATGCTAAGATTACCGTTACTTCGCCTATGAACACAAAGAAGACCGTCACTATTTGGTCTACAGGACACATAAGTATAGAATAAGTATGTTAAATTTCAGTCAAAAAAAATCAGGGTTTACTTTAATAGAGCTTTTAGTGTCATTAACTTTACTGTCTTTCGTTATTGTTATTGTTATGGGTATTATAACAACAACAAATGCGCAGGTTAGAGCTACAAGACAAGAGCGTAGAGTTATGGATAATATGTCTTTTGCAATAGAACATATGTCACGCTCTATTGCTTATGGTCATGATTTTTCTTGCGCTCCTGGTGGCGCACCATTTTCTTGCCCTTTTTCTTTGGGTGGAACCAGTGTAATATCTTTTAGTGGAACATATTTGGGTTTATCATCTTTGATTACATATGAAAGACGTATAAATACTGGTACTGGTAGGGGCTACATCGCAAGAACTATTGGGTCGGGTAATCCTTTATCGTTAACAGATGAAGCTCTTGATATAGAAGAACTTACATTTTATGTTTACCATGCCGAGCCTTTTTCTATAGACAGGGAGCAGCCTAGAATAACAGTCTCTATTAAGGGTACATCTTATGCATCTCAGAAACCAAAATCCTTCTTTATTCAGACAACTCTTTCTCAAAGAGATTTAAAGCTTTAGTTATATGAATACAAAAAATAAAGGTTTTACAATCATAGAAACAATAGTAGCAATACTTATACTGTTAATTGCTACTGTGGCTCTTATGGTATTGGTTTCTAGGATTTTACTAGTAACTAGATCTCAAAGATTAGATGTTACCTCGCAATATTTATTGCAGGAAGCTGTGGAATATTTACGTAACAATAGAGATTCTGCTCTTAATGGTGGAGCTACATGGAATGATTATTCACAAGTTAATTTCGGTTCATGTCCTCTTGTTATTGGGTCAGGCACAACATCACCTTGTCCTTGTGTTTACCCGTTTGGTCAGCCTGGCTCATGTACAATCGATCCAGTGTTTAATGAAATAGTCGCATGTCCTTCTACTGGTTGTCCTAATATAATGAAAATTGAAAATTCAGGGCGTACTATATTTTGTACACCTGGAAGTAATTGTCCCGGTTCATTTACAAACCTAGGTTTAACAAGCTTTAATAGGTCTATTCGCATGGAACCAAATCCTGTTAACCCAGATGAACTTTTTGTAGACATTACAATATCCTGGCTAGATTCAGGTGGGTCACAGAAACAAAAAACCATTAATACTAGTTTATTAAATTGGTAATATGAAAGATGAACGTGGTTTTGCTATTTTGTATACAATGTTAATCATAACAATGGCTCTTTCTCTGACAGTAGGAGTCGCTAATGTTATATATAAAGAAAGAAGCTTAACTAGATTAGGTAGAGATTCTTTGAACGCACGTGCATCAGCTGACGTCGGTATGGAATGTATGCTATATAATGACAAATTGCCAACTAGGTTTGATCCAAACCTAAACCCTGTTAGCTTTCAGATTGTTTGCGGACGAGATTCTATGGGGGCTCCTGTAAACTATACAGCAACTTTGACTTCTAGCTCTTCGTCTTCTTATGTTTATACTGTAGATATAACAAACCCGGTAAACGGGACATGTTTCAAATCTTATCTAGAACGAGATTTAGTTGCAGTGCCAGTAGCTACAAAAATTGATGTTTTTGGTTATAATATTTGTGACGTAAATAACCCACAAAGAGTGGAACGTGGTATTATTGCGGAATACTAAGAAATGAAAGACAAAAGAAAAATACAAGAAAGAATAGAAGTCTTAAAAGAAAAAGTTGCCAAGTATCGAGAAGAATACCATCTCTATGATAGAGATGTCGTTAGTCCAGAAATCCTGGATTCTCTGAAAAGAGAATTATCTGAGCTCGAAGAATCTTTGCATATTAAAGATGGTAAATCACCAACCCAGAATGTCTCTGGTGGCGTTTTACCTGGGTTTAAGAAGGTAAACCATAAAATAAGACAATGGTCTTTCCAGGATGCTTTTACAGAAGAAGATATTGCTGCTTGGGTTGATCGTATAAAAAAAGAAATTGGTAAAGACATTGAATATACTGGAGAGCTTAAAATAGATGGATTTAAAATAATTTTAACTTATAAAAATGGTGAATTAATAACTGCTGCAACTCGTGGCGATGGGAAAATAGGGGAAGATGTAACTGAAAATATAAAAACAATAAAAGAAATCCCACATAAACTGAAAAGACCAGTCGACCTAATCGTTGAAGGTGAAGTCTATATGGGTGAGAGCGAACTTGAGCGTATCAATAAAGAGCGATCATTAAAAGGTGAAAAACTTTTTGCAAATCCTCGTAATGTTGCTTCTGGGACAATTAGGCAACTCGACGTATCTTTGGTTAAAGCAAGAAAGCTCGGGGCGTTCTTTTACGATATTGGGAATTACAGTGAAGAATCACCTAAAACTCAAATAGATGAAATAAAATTAATAGAAAGCCTAGGTCTACCGGTAAATAAACATGCGGAAATTCTAAAAAATTCTGAAGAAATAATAAGTTTCTGGAAGAAGGCAGTAAACTACAAGAAAACAGAAGACTATTGGATAGACGGAGTGGTCATAAAAGTAAACAGTGTGGCTTATCAAGAAGAGCTTGGTTATACTGGTAAAAGTCCAAGATTTGGAATAGCTTTTAAATTTCCAGCCGAAGAAGCTAGTAGTTTTGTTGAAGATATTGTCATCCAAGTTGGTAGGACTGGTGTCTTAACACCGGTTGCACATCTTAGTCCAACTGTTCTTGCTGGAACTGTAGTTAAAAGAGCAACACTCCATAATCAAGATGAAATAAAAAGACTGGGTATTAAAATCGGGGACACAGTAGTAGTTCGTAAGGCCGGGGACATTATCCCCGAAGTCGTTAGTGTGCTTACAGATTTTAGGACTGGTAAAGAAAAAAACTTTATTTTCCCTAAAAAATGTCCTGTTTGTGGCCAAGGCGTATCAAGTGAATCAATAATAACAGGTAATAGTGTTGCTATTTACTGTACAAACAAAGAATGTCCAGCAAAATTACGCGAAGGAGTAAAGCATTTTGTATCAAAACACGCTTTTAATATAATTGGGCTTGGTGATGAAATAATAGAAAGACTTTTTGATGAAGGTCTTGTTAAAGATAGTGCTGATATTTTTAATTTGAAGCAAGATGACCTATTGGAACTTGATAGGTTCGGTGAAAAAAGTGTCAGAAATTTATTAAAATCAATCAGTGATTCTACTAGTATTGGTTTGTCTAGATTTATATATTCACTAGGTATAAAACATGTCGGCACAGAAACCGCTCTTATAATAGCTAAAGATGTAATTAGCATAAAAATTTTTTTAAACATCACCTATGAAAGACTTGAAGCATTGGACGGAGTAGGCGCTGCCATTGCTAAGAATGTTATAGACTGGCTGTCTTCTAAGAAGAATAAAGACTTGATTGACCGATTACTTAAAAAAATAAAAATAGAAGATCACGATAATTCTTTAGCGGGAACTGTGTTCTTAGGTAAGAGCGTAGTTCTGACCGGAAGCCTACAAGGGTTCTCAAGAGATGAAGCAAAGGAAATAATATTGTCGCAAGGTGGTAGAGTTTCAGGTAGTGTTTCAAAAAAGACAGATTATGTTCTTGTGGGTGCTGATCCTGGGTCTAAATATGACGATGCTATTAGGTTAGGGGTACCAATTCTTGAAGAAAAAGACTTTTTGAAAATGATAGGTAAATAGGGTATACTGGCCTTATGACACACGAAGAGATAGTAAACCTTGGCGGTTTAGTCCAGATAAAGGTTTCTAAGGAAGAAGCAGCGGATTTGGTCCATAAAATGGATTCAATTTTAGGCTATATTGACCAAATTAAGTCAGTTGAGATAAAGGATTTATCAGACGAAGAGCTAGATAAGTCGTTTATTTTGCGTAAAGATATACCAGAAGACTCAAATTTCAAAGATTCTTTCCTAGGGCAAGTTCCAGAAAATGAAGATGGTTATGTAAAAGTTGTAAAAGTTTTGTCTAGTGAATAATATGATTAGTTTGAAAGATTTAACAATAAAGAAGCTACATGAAATGTATGTTTCTAAAGAAGTGTCTATTTCTGAAATAGTTTCTTTGTATAAAAAGAATATTGAAGATAATAATAAAGACCTAAATATATATTTAGAAGTCTTTAACGATATAGATGAACAAGTTAAAAGAGCTGAGGCTGTTTTTGCTAGTGGTAAGGCTAACTTTTTAACAGGTGTGCCTATAGCAATAAAAGACAATTTACTGTGGCAGGGCCATAGAGTTTCAGCCGCATCAAAAATGTTAGAAGACTATGTAGCAACATACTCTAGTCCTGTTGTAGAAAAACTAGTTGAATCAGGGGCTATTATAATGGGTCGCACTAATATGGATGAATTTGCTATGGGCGCTAGTACTGAGAACTCAGCATACGGTGTTACCAAAAACCCTATAGATAATTCAAGAGTTCCAGGTGGTTCGTCTGGTGGATCTGCTGCAGCGGTTGCAGCGGATATGGCTTTGTGTGCTATTGGTTCAGATACTGGTGGTTCTATTCGTCAACCAGCAGCTTTTTGTGGAGTTGTTGGAATGAAGCCAACATACGGAACAGTTTCTAGATATGGACTAATAGCTATGGCGTCTAGTCTTGACCAGATAGGTCCTTTTGCTAAAAATTCAGAAGATGCAGAAATACTATTCAACTTCTTAAACTTTTACGATAAGAATGACTCGACTCTTATTCCTATGGATAAAAGAGTCTATAATACTGAGTTCAAGAAAAGAATTGGTGTGCCAAAATCATTTATTGCCGAAGGTGTTGATCCAGAAGTAACTGAATCTTTCAATAAGACAATAAATATTCTAAAAGAAAATGGTTACGATATTGTAAATATAGATTTACCATTAACACCTTTATCTTTGGCGGTATATTACATATTGATGCCAGCTGAAGTTTCAAGTAACTTGGCAAGATTTGATTCCATTCGTTATGGTTCCAGGAAACAAATTGAATCAGGTGTTTCTTCTATAATGGATTTCTATAAAGAAAACAGAACTGAATTTTTAGGTAAAGAAGCAAGAAGAAGATCTATTTTGGGAGCATTTATTCTATCTCACGGATATTATGATGCGTATTATAACAAAGCAATAAAGCTACAAAAAGCCATAACAAAAGAGTTTGTTGAAGCTTTCAAGGATGTTGATATGGTTATGTTGCCAACTGCACCTACTTTACCATTTAAAATAGGCGAGAGGTCAGAGAGCCCTCTTTCGATGTATTTAGCAGACTTATTTACCGCGCCTGCTAATATTGCGGGACTTCCGGCTATATCAGTACCGGTTTCTACAAGCGCCGGTCTACCTACAGGTATCCAAATAATTGCACCTAAATGTGCGGATAGAAATTTATTTTCTCTTGGTTCTGAAATAGAAAAACTGCTATAATTAGCTAATGAAGCTAGCGCAGCTACAATATTATGATACTAGTTTTACATCTAGCAAACCCGCAACAGTTAAAGATGAAACGGGGCTTGTTTTTGTCAGGTTAGGTATAGTCTCAGGGACACTTTCTATATTAATATTAGTTTTGATTGTGTATTCTTTGACTCGTATTAAAGCTTTGGACAAAGAAGAATCTGCTATGAAAAAAGCTTTAATTAAGAAGCACTATTATGACAAAGAGGATATGACTAAGAACCCGCGCTGGACATTAGTAGAAGAGATGATTCAAAGTAATGTAGAGTCTGACTGGAAGTTGGCCATAATCGAATCTGATATTTTACTTGAAGAAGCCATGAGAGAGTCTGGTTTTGAGGGTGATACTCTTGGTGAAATGTTAACCAATGCAACAAAAAATAGCTTTAACACCTATAATAGCGCTTGGGAAGCTCATCACGTACGTAACGAAATAGCCCACAGCGGCACATCGCATAAGCTCTCTAAAGACGAAGCTATTCGTGTCATAAACATGTATCGCGCAGTCCTAACAGAGTTCTCAGTTATCTAATCTTGCTAAAAAGCCTCTTTTCTGCTACTATTTAGCCTGTTACTACCTATCGCGGGGTAGAGAAGAGGTATC
>CAZTIN010000015.1:0-15276 GCA_964613525.1 uncultured Candidatus Saccharibacteria bacterium | reverse complement strand
ATGATATTCTTGAGATTACCTTACCGACAGAAGCCGGGGAACTATCTATCCTGCCAGAGCATATGCCACTAGTTACTATTGCTAAGACTGGCGAGATGCGTATCAAATCAATAGATGGCGAATTATTACCAATGTCTATTTCCGGAGGAATAGTAGAAGTCCGCGGGTCCGATACTGATAAGAATATTGCAACTGAGATAATTATCTTAGCCTTCCAGGCAGAAATAGCTACTGAGATAGATATCTACCGCGCAGAAGACGCATACGAACGTGCAAAGAAAGCAATGGAAGATGCAGAGAATGAACAAGATGTAGACTTTGCTAAATTCCAAGCCCTGATAGACAAAGAACTAAACCGCGTCAAAGTCGCTAAAAAGTGGAAAAAATAAGACCCAAATAAAGCACCCCAAGAGGTGTTTTATTGTTTTTATTTAGGGCTTTTACAAACAGGGGTTTTCTGGTATAATGTCGTAACTTATGGATCAAAATTACACAATTTTACTTTATTACAAATACACCCGTATTAAAGACCCTGAAATCGCCAAGGTTGAGCAAAAGTCAGCTTGTGAGGCTTTGGGTCTAAAAGGACGTATTATCGTCTCTAAAGAGGGTATAAACGGTACTGTAGAAGGTACTACAGATGCATGTGAGAAGTATATAGCTTGGATGGAGTCCCAGAAGGCTTTTCGCGGTATAGACTGGAAGAAATCAGCTGGTAATGGGCAGTGCTTCCCAAAGCTCTCAGTAAAGGTCCGTCAAGAAATTGTGTCGCTACATCTTGTCGATGAAGGCTGGGATATAGACCCAACTAAAATGACCGGTAAGAGACTAAAGGCTGAAGAGTTAGATAAAATGTACGAACAAGGTGAAGAATTTTACGTTGTTGATATGCGCAATGATTACGAGCTCGAGGTAGGTAAATTCGAAGGCACTGTTTTTCCGGGGCTCAAGAATTTCCGCGACCTTAAAGACCGCGTTAAAGAAATAGAACATCTTAAAGATAAAAAAGTAGTCACAGTTTGTACCGGTGGCGTAAGATGTGAGAAGGCTAGTGGCTTCCTACTATCTCAAGGCTTTAAAGATGTGTCACAACTACATAATGGTATGGTAACCTATATGGAAAAATTCCCAGGCAAAGCTTTCAAGGGTTCTCTTTATGTATTCGACGGCCGTAAAACTATGACATTCGACAGTCCTGATAATCACACTATCATCGGTAAATGTCATTACTGCAAAAATCCAACAGAAAATTATTTTGACTGCACATACCCGTTCTGTCATCAGCAATTCTTAGGCTGTGAATCTTGCGTAGAAGAAAATAATGGATTCTGTAAAGACGAATGTCGCACTCTTCACGATAAGAATAAGACTTTAGCTTAAACCATGGATTCTACCGCGGGAACATTTTACATAGTAGCAACTCCTATAGGTAATATGGGGGACATTAGTTACCGCGCAGTAGAGACATTGTCTAGTGTTAGCGCTATTTATGCCGAAGACACTCGTCAGTTCAAAAAGTTAGCTGATAGATATTCTATAAAAACAAAAGTCTATTCTTATAATGCTCATGCATCCAATAAGACACATCAAAATATCGTTGATTCTTTATTAGGCGGTAATGATATTGCTCTTGTTTCTGACGCTGGTACACCTGGTGTTTCTGACCCAGGTTCTTTGATAATTTCTTATATTAGGGAAAATCATCCTGAAATCAAAATCACGCCTATCCCAGGAGCGAGCGCCTTAACCGCTGCAGTATCTGTATCCGGTATCAAAGGCAATAGTTTTACATTCTTAGGTTTTGCGCCTAATAAAAAGGGTAGGGAAACATTCTTTAAAAACACATTGTCTTCTACTATTCCAGCTGTGTTTTATGAATCAACACATAGAATAGAATCAATGCTCTCTTGGTATCAGAGTAATGCGCCAGAAACTACTATAATGCTGGCGCGCGAACTAACCAAAATGTTTGAGACTGTTACTATCGATACTGCTTCTAACCATTTAGAAAACATAGAACAAAACCCCAAGGAGAAAAAAGGTGAATTTGTTGTTATAATATTTACATAATATGCAAAAGAAATTAGTAATAGTATTTGGAGTCCTAGCTGTACTATCATCAGGTACTTATTATCTACTTTCTTATTCCAAAGTTCCGGAGTCTTTAGTTCTGAATAAATTCCCAGAAGTTGCTAGCGGAGATTTGGGCAGCAGTACTGAAGATCTAATTACAGCTATTCCAGAAAATATTCACATAGATAAACCGCAGCATGTAAAAGCTATTTATATGTCATCTTGGGTTGCTGGGACTAATAGTTTTCGTAATAATTTAACAAAATTTGTAGAAGATTCTGAACTAAATTCTATAATAATTGATTTCAAAGACTCTACTGGTGTTGTCTCAACCCCAGCCGGAGAAGGTAGTAGTGTGAATAGGTTACTTGCTGGGTCTAGACGTGGTGGCGACCTGGAATCTTACATCAAAGAGCTGCATTCTAAAGACATTTATACTATTGCAAGAATTGCTGTATTTGAAGACCCTGTCTACTCTAAGAATAATCTTAGTACAGCCGTGCAAAACAGTAGTGGTAATTTATGGAAAGACAAACACGGTCTTTCTTGGGTTGATCCAGGAGATAAAGAATTTCACCAATATATATTAGACCTGGCTCTTGAAGCTCATAATATTGGGTTTGATGAAATTAATTTTGACTATATCAGGTTTCCAACTGATGGATCTAAAGACAAAGTTTTCCCAATATCAGACTATTCAAACAAGCAGCCTGTAATAACAGGATTTATCTCATGGATGCATAGTGAACTAAGTTCTAGAAATATTCCAATGTCTATTGATGTTTTTGGTCAAACCGTGAGTACCGCAGATGATATGGGTATAGGTCAGTATTATGAGGATTTGATTGTAAATACTGACGTTATTTCGCCTATGGTTTATCCATCACATTTTTACCCAGGCTATAAAAATTTAAAAAGTCCTGAATCTATGCCATACGAAACCATAAAATATTCTATGCAGGATGCTGTACGTAGGCGTGATGCAATAAGTAGTAATACTGAAATTCGCGCTTGGGTCCAAGATTTTAGCTTAGCTGTGCCATATGGTATTACTGAAGTTAAAAATCAAATAAAAGCTCTTAAAGAGCTTGGTCTTGAATCTTATTTTGTCTGGGATCCGAAAAATATATATACCAAAGAAGCATATATAAACAACTAGAAAAAGAGTGTGCTTTTGTGGTACAATGGGCTCCTATGAAATCACGTAGAACAATCTCTTATATTGGTCTTTGGGCTCTCATTATGCCATGGCTTGGGTTCTCTTGGGAGACAAAAACTGTACTATTTTCATTAACAGGATTAATGCTTTTGTTTATAGGTAATAGGTACTACCATAGTGAAAAGTCGCCAAAGCTAGACGAACCTGCTGTTAACCCTGAACCTACTCCAAAAGAAGAGCCTGTAATAATTGCTCAGTCTATAAAGACATACGATGATGTGCCTAACTATATGGAACCTACTCCTTCTGCTTCTACTCCAAAAGAAGAAGTCGTAGAATTGACCCAAGAATCTGTAGAAATAGAGCAACCTGCTTATTACAAACCGGTGCTAAATTCTGAACCAGAACTAGTAGAAGAAGAAACAGTAGTTGCTATAAAACCAGTTCATGAAAATAATTTTTCCAAACCTGTAAAAACAAAAGTTCGTAAGAGTATGGAAATATTACCTAAATTACGTAGAAGTCACAAGCCTATATCTTTAGATACGCTAGATAGCGGTGAAAACAATAATGAAATTTAATTACAATAAATTTATAATAACAGCCTCAATAATAGCAGGGATGATAGCATCTTTTGCTTTTGGGGTTTATGCCAGCGAAAAAAGAATCGTGGATTTTGCTTTCGGTGATCGTAGTGTTGCTATTGCTGCTACAGAAGAAAATACAGACCTGAATCTTTTCTTTACCGTATGGAATACTCTCCGTGAAAAATCTATTCACTATACAGAAGTAAGCGATGATGATCGTATGTATGGCGCTATACAGGGGTTAGCGGCGTCTCTTGGTGACCCTTATACCATATTCATGCCACCTAAAGAAGCGAAAGAATTTAACGAATCTATCAGTGGTTCATTTGATGGCATAGGAGCTGAGCTTGGCAAGAAAGATAAAATTCTGACTATAATCGCACCACTAAAGAATTCACCAGCAGAGCGTGCTGGTATACATTCTGGTGATAAGATTATCAAAATTGACGGCACTCCTGCAACAGATATGGCCATAGAAGAAGCCGTTAGTTTAATACGTGGTAAAAAAGGCACAGCTGTAAAGCTAGAAATATACCGCGAAGGTGACAAAGATACTAAGACTATAGAAATCATTCGCGACACTATAGTTATCCCTACAATTGAAACTGAAATAAAAGGCGATGTATTCGTGATACATATATATAATTTCGGTGAAAAGGTTGTATCTGATTTCGATAAAGCAATTGATGAATACAAGAAATCAGGCACAAATAAAATGATTATAGATTTGCGTGGTAACCCAGGTGGATACCTAGAAGCTGCGGTTGATATAGCTAGTTACTTTGTTCCAAAAGGTAAAACTATAGTATCGGAAGATTTTGTCAAAGGTAATAAGAAACAAGTCCACACTAGTTATGGTTATACCGACTTAAAGAAAATGCCAAAGCTAGTAGTACTAGTTGACGGTGGATCAGCTTCGGCTTCTGAAATACTTTCTGGAGCATTGTCTGACCACAATCTGGCTACTATTGTAGGCACAAAGACATTCGGTAAAGGTTCAGTCCAAGAATTAATACCTATGAAAGAAAATACTTCTCTAAAAGTAACTATTGCTAGATGGCTAACACCAGCATCAAAACTAATTGAGAAAAATGGTATTGCACCAGATGTTGAAGTTAAAAGAGAATTTGATGCTGAAAATCCAACTTATGATAATCAGCTTGAAAAAGCATTAGAAGTAGTTAACAAAAAATAAAGTAAATCATGAAAGTTATATTCCTAAAAGACGTACCAAAACTAGGCAAGAGAGATGAT
Organism: uncultured Candidatus Saccharibacteria bacterium; assembly: GCA_964613525.1. Taxonomy (GTDB): domain Bacteria; phylum Patescibacteriota; class Minisyncoccia; order Phycocordibacterales; family UBA9973; genus 2-01-FULL-33-17. The sequence goes on along the minus strand of CAZTIN010000015.1, from coordinate 10,203 downwards.
GTAAAAGACATAAATGATGGGTACGTACGTAACTTTCTTTTGCCACAAAAATTAGTAGAATTAGCAACACCGTTAGCTTTATCGAACCTGAAGAAAAAGCTCGGGGACAGGAAAGCTGGTCAGGAATCTGTTGATTTGCGCAATAAGCTACTGATAGACTCTATAACAGGCCAAAGTTTCGTTGTTAAAGCTAAGAGTAACGACAAAGGCGCGTTGTTTAAAAGCATAACTCCTAAAGATATCATCTCAGTTATTAAAGAGTCTGCTAAGATTGATGCACCTATTGAAATATTTGAATCAGGTCTGCATCTTAAAAACCTGGGTGAAATCGAGCTAAATATTAGTCTGGGCTCCCATAAAGGTAAAATAAACTTGAGTATTGTTAAAGAATAAAAAATAAAATAAAGAGTCCTATTTAGGACTCTTTATTTTTGTTATTAAAATAGTCTAGTATAGCTTGGTTGTCATGTTGCCATTTGGGAATAAGTTCCATGTTTGTTTCAATACTGGATTGTGTCCTGTTCATGTTAGTATAAACAACAGCTTTTAGGTTTATATAAAGTTTACCTATTTGGCGTAGTGCCTGTGATATATAGAAGTCTTCTGCCCAGAAATTAAGACCCAGTTCTTCTTTTAGGTTAATTATTGGCTCGATGCCGCAAACTTTAATGTAGTCTGATCTACGGCATGCCCATGAAGCTCCTGATGCAAATTGTGATAGTTTAAATTTTAAGAACTTTCTTTTGAATATGAACTGGTATAACATTGCGATTCTCCAGAACCAGTTCCTGTCCATCACTATTCGGCCACCAACAATACTAATTTCAGAATTTTTATATAACGGAGTAACCATTTGTCTTATCCATTCAGGATGAGCAAAGGCATCCCCATCAATACAGCAAATATAATCGCCGGATACTTCTTCGAATCCTTTGATTCTGGCGTATGGTTGGCCTGCTGGGCCATTATAAGCCACAATACGCACAAAAGGGTAGCGCTCGGCTATTTCTATAGTTTTGTCTTCTGTATTGTGAGCTACTAGTACTATCTCATCAGCCTTGCGGGACTGATTCAGTATGCTTTCAATACATTTAGCTATATATTTTTGCTCGTTATGAGCAATAATTAAAACTGAAACCTTCATAAATTAACAGTCCATGTATTATAACATAAAAAACCGGTCAAATACTTTAACCGGCTTTTATCTATAATTATGAATCGATCAGTTAACCTCCTAAATCTGGATTGGGTTTTCTTTCAGGTATGCCTCGGTTGACAATAGTTTCAATAGTAACATTGCTGTCACTTTTGAGTTCTTGGCGTAATAATTGCAAAATCCTTTTGATTTCTGCTTCGCTTTTGTTTTTTAATTCTAAAGCAGTATTTGCTCCTTCTGAATCATATTTTTTACTACGCAATAATTCGTGTTGATGAAAAAATGCTTTCTGTAATTTGCTGCTAGTTTCTTTGAACTCTTTGATTTTCATGTCCCATTTTGTCTTAAATTCAGAAATGTCTGACGGGGTACCTTTTTTTGTTTTCTCAATTTTTTCTATGGTATCTTTTACGAGTAATTCTAGTTCAGATAAACCATCTTTGAATACTTTCATTTGTTTTGTGCTCATAACGGTGATATTTTAAATTGGTTTATACATTAGCATAAAAAACTATTTTTTACAAAAAAAGTCCCGCTTTTTACAGCGGGACTCAAATACCGGTTCATTTTGTGATTAATCGGTAACCCTTTTGGGTTTTTGTGGGCAAAGTAGGCTCTGAACAAAAAATGTAATTTTTTTAAGTCCTTGTTCAATCGCTTCGCTAAGGTACTGAATGTCTTCAGGATAACCTCGGGCACAATTTAATTCAGCCTTGAATTGGATTTCGCGAAGTCTGTCTTCTTGGCGCAGTGCTTCTTCTGTAAATTCAATTACGTTTTTGGATTTGATTTCATCTGATGATTCTTGCATCTTTTGAATAACGTGTTGGATTTTACCCACCTCGTGGATAGCCTCCATGGATGTAGTTGACATGGGATTTATATGTTTTAAGGTTAACCTATTATACCACTAATAAGGGATATGATCAATATCTTTACACAGGCTGTGGATTATATTAATTAGCTAGTTTTGACCATGACTATATGGTATAATTAGCCTTATATGAATGAAATATTTCACCGTATCTCACACAAAGTTAGTGAAAGCACAGGCAAGCCTTTAGCTTTTGGACTAGCTGTATTAGTAATAGTGGTTTGGGTTCTTGCTGGTCCTATGTTTGACTATTCTGACACTTGGCAGCTCGTTATAAATACTGGCACAACAATTATTACATTCTTAATGGTGTTCTTAATTCAAAACACCCAAAACAGGGATTCCAAAGCTATGCATCTTAAGATGGATGAAATAATTCGTTCACTTCGCGCTGCGCGTAACGACTTTATGGATCTAGAAGATGCAACAGAGGAAGAATTAGCTAAACTATCTACCGAATTTAAAAACCTTCGCAATTCTCAAAAGAACTAACCATGTCCGAAATTGTTACAAGATTTGCGCCGAGCCCGACAGGGAAATTACACGTAGGGGCATACCGTACTGCTATTTTTTCATACCTTTATGCACGTAAAAATGGCGGTAAATTTATACTAAGAATTGAAGATACTGATAAGGAAAGATCTACGAAAGAAAACGAGGAAAACATAATAGACTCGTTAGAATGGCTTGGTCTTGAATATGACGAAAAATATATTCAGTCTGAAAATGTAGGCAGACACAAAGAAGTCTTATTAAAAATGATCGAAAACGGTCATGCTTATATTTCAAAAGAAGCTGCTAAAGATGGTAGCGGAGTCATTAAAGAAATAGTCAGGTTTAAGAATCCTAATACGGATGTTACTTTTACTGACCTTATCAAAGGCCCTGTTACTATGAATACTGAAGATCTAGGTGACTTCGTAATAGCTAAAAACATTGAAGAGCCCCTGTTCCACTTAGCAGTTGTTGTGGACGATTTTGACGAAGGTGTAACACACGTAGTCAGAGGTGAAGACCATGTGTCTAATACTCCACGCCAAATACTAATCCAGCGTGCCATAGGCGCTCCTACTCCTATATACGCTCATTTACCGCTAGTGCTGGGCGACGACAAACAAAAGCTTTCCAAGCGCCGCGGAGCATTAGCTGTTACAGAATATAGAGATTTGGGTTACATGCCTGAAGCAATACTTAACATGGCTACTATGATTGGCTGGAACCCAGGTACTGACCAGGAAATATTTTCGAAGTCTGAACTTATTCAGTCTTTCGAACTAGAAAGAGTTCAGAAATCTCCAGCTGTTTTTAACCAAGAAAAACTTGATTGGTTCAGTAAAGAATATATTCGTGCTTTAGATGATACTGATTTTATAAACAATATAAAGAACTACATTAGTAGTGATATTGTTGATTCTCCTATGTTTGATAAAATATTATTCTTGGTTCGTGACAGAATTACTAAATTCTCTGATGCAAAAGAATTATTTAGTATCGGTGGTGAAATGAATTTCTTCTTTGAAAAGCCGTCTTTTGATACTAGTTTACTAGTATCACCAAAATCAAAAATAGAAGGTGATGTTCAGTCAAAAATCTCCGAATTCTTATCTAATATAAAAAACATCCTAACTAATTTAGAAGACTGGTCAGTAGAAAATATTAAAGAAAAAGTCATGGAATATGCTGACGCTAATGGCCGTGGTGATGTGCTTTGGGCTATGCGTGTACAGTTAACTGGTCTTGCTAAAAGTCCGGATCCTTTTACTGTAGCTTTTATATTAGGACGCGATGAGGTAATAAACAGGCTTTAATGTATGTGTGGAATAGTAGGTACACTAGGAACAAGTAAAGAAAAAAACGCAGAGTTAATCGAGCGTATGAATAATGCCATATTTCACCGAGGCCCAGATGGTGCTGGTGTTTATGCTAATGATAATCTGGCCTTGGCTATGCGCCGTCTTGCTATTATAGATGTGTCAGGTGGTGACCAGCCTATATGGAATGAAGACAAAACCAAATGCATTTTCTTTAATGGCGAAATTTATAACTTTAAAGAAATTCGCAAAGAATTACTACCGAACTATAATTTTAAAACTAATTCTGATACGGAAACAATCTTAGCTCTATATGAAGAAGTTGGTTTTAATACACCTAAATATTTGCGCGGAATGTTTGCATTCTGTATCTATGATACTAAGAAAAACGAACTATTTATTGCGCGTGACCATTTCGGTATAAAGCCTTTTTACTATTATGCAAAGAACCGTAAATTAATATCTTTCGGCTCAGAAATTAAATCTATCTTAGAAGATTCTCGTTATAATAAAGAGCTCAACAATAACGCTGTTTATGCGTATCTGCAGTACCAGTATAATCCGCTAGAAGAAACTTTCTTTAAAGATATTTATAAACTTACGCCTGGTCATTACATGCGAGTTGATACCAAGACTGGCAGTTATGTAATAGACGAATATTATAAATTCCGCTTTGGTAAAGATGACAATATGACTATCAGTGGCGCCAAGGATGACATAAACATCTTACTTGCCGACTCTGTCGCGCATCATGCTATATCGGATGTTCCAGTAGGTTCATTCCTGTCCGGTGGAATTGATAGTAGTATTAACGCTAGTCTTTTGACTAAAACTTTAAATTCCCCAGTTCATACTTTTACTATCGGATCTAAACACATCAATGAATTTGATAGCGCAAATAAAACAGTAGAAAAAATAAAAAGCATCCATCATGAAAGCCTAGTTAGTAGGGAAGAGTACATGAACTCTCTTGCCAAAGCCATATATCATTTCGATGAGCCGGTTGCTGACCCTTCAGCAATACTGCTTTATCTTATGGCAGGTGAGGCGCGCAAACATGTAACAGTAGTATTGTCAGGTGAAGGCGCTGATGAATTCTTCGGTGGGTATACTATATATCACGAATACTATGATAGACGTAAATTAAACATAGTCCCAAAATTTATCAGGGAAAATATTTTGCGACGCTTAGCTTTTGGTGGGCTTAAGTTCTACGGTAAGAATTATTTGAAGCGCTACTTTACACCTCTCTCTGATCGCTATATTGGTAACGCTACAATATATGACAAGTCTGAATTAGCTGTAATATGGAGAGGCCCAAAAGTTCATGAAGAATTTGATATAGCTAAAATTTACAAGCATGCAAAATATTACACTGAACCTACTCAGATGCAATTTGTGGATATTAATACTTGGCTCGTTGGTGACATTCTTGCTAAAGCTGACAAAATGACAATGGCTCATTCATTGGAACTACGCGTTCCGTTCCTGGATTTACGTGTAGCTGAGTATGCCAAGAATCTGCCTGACAAGCTAAAGTTTGCCAAAGGTACAACCAAATATGCGCTCCGTGAGGCGTTTAAAGGCCTTGTGCCAGCTAGTACAGGTAAGAAGCGTAAACTAGGCTTTCCAACAGAACTCCGCGACTGGCTAAGATCTGATATAAGTCTCTTTAAGACAGAGCTTGAAAATAACGAACTAATTAACAAATATATTAGAAAATCTGAAATCGAAAAATTAATCAATAATCACACCAGCGGGAAGCAGGATAATTCAAGAAAGCTTTACGCACTATACATGCTAGGGGTGTGGCACAATACATTCTTTAAGTAATTATAAAAGCCTTATTTATTAAGGCTTTTATAATATAGGCTATGTCGTAAAATCTATGTTGTGCGACACATATATAAATCTTTAATCCAGGTCTGGACAAGCTGAACTTGGTGTTAGCCCTGCTGCCCTAGCATCTTGAGATGAATTAAAATAGTTTCTATTTTCTTCGGCTATACGCTTGGCACCTGCGCACCATGTAAAGTAATACACTCTCCCGTTTTTACTTGCAACATAGCGGGGAGGTACACCAGCACTTGGGTTATTCTGGGGTGTGCTCTCTTCCCTCTTTGGTTCGCTATTTTGGCTTTGGTATATAGCAGCAGCTAATGACCCAGGGTTTATTTTAGGGTCACTTAGACTATAATCAGATTCATTATTATTTATATTAATAGCTGAATTACTTAGGCTACTGTCAGGGGTAGTTATTATACTGTTTTGACCTATTTTAAAGCTTATAAGATTTGAGACAATAAGAACCAGTATTATTAGTATAATTTGTCCACTTTCTTCCCCTGCCCAGCTCTTGATTTTATGCGCTTTTTCTGGTATATTCATATCGTTACCTTATTATACAACATACAAGTAATAAATGCTGTCTGTCCAACACATTCTTATTGCTTGAATAATAAGTTTGATTTTTAACACAATATGGCACATCGTAAAGCCGGAGGTTCCGCTAAGAACCTCACCGACTCAAAGCCAAAGTATCTAGGTACTAAAAAGTACGCTGGTGAAAAGGTTATAGCTGGAAACATTATTATTCGTCAGCGTGGTTCTAAAATCCTAGCTGGTAAGAATGTAGGTGTTGGTAAAGACTATACTCTATTTGCTTTGAAGGACGGTACAGTTAAATTTACTGATAAGCGTAAGACTAACTTCGACGGATCAAAATCTGTTCGCAAGCAAGTACACGTTATCTAAAACAAAACCTCGCAAAATAAATTGCGAGGTTTTGTTTATTCTAGTTCATGAGCCTCACCTATGAGTACCGCTCTATTGGCTATCTCCATTGCAGCATCTACTTTGGAAATATCTTGAGTCGCTTTACTCATCTTTAACCATAAATCTTTGTTTAGTAGTATTTCATCGATTTTAGCTTCGAATAAATGAGGTAGGGCGTTTTCTTCTTCTATAACTATTGCGCCGCCTGTGCCAGCAAAGTTAAAAGCATTTTTTCTTTGATGGTCACCATTGGAATGTGTGATAGGTATTATAATAGCTGGTACATGCCATGCTGCTATTTCAAACAATGTTGAACCAGCTCTACCAACAACTAGTGATGCCGCTGCTGCTGCGTGACGAGCTTCTGTTACATCAAGAAAGGGTTTTAATATGTAATTAGCTTTATATAAATGATTCTCTAGTATAATAGAGCTCCTGGTTTGCGCATCTTTAAAATTATTCGCGCCGCATTGGTGGATAATTTGATATTTTTTTAGTAGCTCACTCAGTGACCTCATTACTAAGTCATTTATTTTTTCTGCACCTTGCGACCCAGCGTATATAAATATTGTAGGTTTATGTTCATTTAGTCCGAAATACTCAGCACCCATTTTAGGGGTTGGAATATTTATCAGTTCTGTTCGTATAGGTACACCTACCGTTGTAGTTTTTTTACTGTCAAAGAATTTTTCTGTTTCTTTAAAAGAAGTTAATATATGCTGGGCAAATTTACCTGACCAGCTGTTAACTCTTCCGGGATAAGTATCAGACTCATGAATAATCACGGGTATTTTTAGTAGTTTGGCCGCAACTAATGCTGGGAATGCCCCATGTCCACCTTTGGATATAACCACATCAGGATATATCATGAACATTTTTATCGTTGCTTCCACTACGCCAAAAGCTACTTTGAACATATCCGTAAAGTTTTTAATACTAGGATATAGTCTTAGCTTCCCTGTTGAAACTCGTATAAATTTTATACTATTTTCATCTAAAGATTTTTTGTCGTATTCAGAGTCGCTCATATAGTAGAGATCTATTTTTAAGATCCTTCTTTCTCTTGCTAGTTCATTAACTCTTTCAGCTATAGCTATTAGCGGGTAAAAATGCCCTCCTGTTCCCCCTCCGGTTAGTAGTATCTTCATAATTATTCTTCTTTCTTAGTTTTATCTTCTGTAAAAATTTCCCGCAATACGTCCTCAGGGACCTCTTTCAAAGGAGTCCTTTTTTGATATTGATCAGTTTTATTAACTGGTTTTGGTATATCATGAGGCTTAGTATCTTTAACTGGATTAGTTGTACTTGCTGGTTTTGATTCTGGTTTATTCGCAGGCTTAAATTGGTTCATCAAGTCTTTGAACTTTTGCTGAGTTTCAACGCTTGCAGCTTTTGGGGCTGGTATTATGACTTTGGCTTTAGGTTTTGTATCCGGTTCAATAACATTTTTAACTTTACTGCTAAGAGTTAGTTTTTTAGGGTCAGGTATTATTGGTTCAAGTTTTGGGGTGTTTTTAACTACAGGTTTTGGTGCTGTGTTTTTTTCTTTTGAGACTAAGCCTAACAGACTTTTAAGATCAGTAAACCCATCTTTAGGTTTGGATTCTTTACTTTCGTTAAATAGCTTTTCTTTTATTACTGTTTCTTCTTTTTTAACCTCATCTAATATTGGTTTTTTAACAAAAGCTGGTTTTGGGACTGGTCCTGCATTACTGCTATCCCCTTCTTTATTTATTTTAGAGAAGAATCCTTCGAGTGGCTTTAATTCACCAGATTTAATTTTAGCGAGACATTCTTTACAGTATATTGGCTTACCGTGAATTGGCTCAAAAGGCACTGTTATAACTTTGTTACAATTACTACATACTGCATTATAAATGCCGTCTTTCTTTTGTTGCTGGCCTATGTCAGAACTCCAGACATTTATAGATTCTTCAACCTTAGAACTTGGCTTACAATAAGCATCACGTGATGCCTGAATAACACTATCAGTAGAATCAAAATCGCTATCTACTTTTATTGGTGGCAGAGTTGACGCTGAAAAAGGACGTGATGTGACACCATCTATCATTAGTTTTAAGTAAACTTGATAGTTCGGCAATCCTACAAAATCTTCTGGTGTAAATTCAGGAGAGAATTCTTTCTCCAATGCTTCTGCGTCTTCTGCTCCAACTCTAAAAATTATCATTGAACCCACGTTGCCAAATACCGCGTCTTTTAGGTTATTAGACTCGCTACTTTCTATCTGGGCGGTATATTGGTGGGCTAGTGTTAGGCATAGTCTGTACTTACGAGCTTCTGAAAGAATATTTGCAAAAGAGTCTGTAGCAAAGTTTTGGAATTCGTCCACGTATAAGTAAAAATCCCTACGTTCATCTTCCGGTATACGTACACGTTCCATTGCAGCAAGCTGGAGTTTGGTGATAATCATTGCACCTAATAGTGCAGAATTATCTTCACCGATGCGGCCTTTGGATACGTTCACTAATAGTATCTTACCTTCGTTCATTATGTTGAAGATATCAATACTACTTTCCTTTTGTCCTACTATGTTACGTATAATAGATGATGACAGGAATTGCCCAACTTTGTTCTGAATAGGGGCAATGGCTTCGTTACGGAATTGTTCTTTCCATTGTTCGAATTCGTGCACCCAAAAGCTCTTAACCATTGGGTCTTTCAAATTGTCTATTATTACTTGGCGGTATTCTTTATCTACCAGCATGCGGGTTATACCTAGTAGTGTTGTGTTAGGAGTATCAAGAAGAGCCAGAATGGTATTGTTCATGATGTGTTCCATTCTAGGTGACCACACATTAGCCCAAATCTTAGTAAATATACCCATGAGTCCTGACGCCACCAAATGCTTGTATTTAGGGTCGTGTAGTTCTAGTGGGTTAAAACCAATACAATAGTCAGTATCTGCCGGGTTGAAATACACTACATCTTTAATGCGATGCTCAGGTATCATCTTTAGTACTGTTTCAACTAACTCACCATGAGGGTCAACAAGACACACACCTTCGCCATTCCAGATGTTTTGGATTATTAAATTAGAGAGTAATACGGATTTACCAGTACCAGATTTACCTAGTACGTACATATGCTGACGGCGGTCTTTTCTTTTAATACCGAAGACTTCGTTTCCGCCACGAAAATTAGTACGTGCAAAATACGTAATCTCGCGGTTCATTGGTATCTCTGGCATATGAGGATTATGCATATATTACTTATTATAATAACACAAAAGCCGTACTAAACGTACAGCTTTTGTGGATATTTGAGAAATTATTTTATCGCAGTAATTTTTACTTCAACAAATGGTTGACGGTGACCATTCTTTTTGTGGTAGCGTGACTTTTGTAGGTATTTAACAACCATTATTTTATCAGCGCGACCAATCTTTGTAACTTCAGCTGTTACTGATGCACCATCTATAAAAGGTGTTCCGATAGTTGTGTCTTTACCGTTATCAACTAGCAAAACTTGATCAAAAGTAATTTTCTGACCTACTTCTTCTGCATCTTTAAGTTTTTCAATACGAATAGAGTCTCCTTTTGAGACACGGTATTGTTTTCCTCCTGTTT
>CAZTIN010000014.1:0-16072 GCA_964613525.1 uncultured Candidatus Saccharibacteria bacterium | reverse complement strand
CCAAAGTTCAGAAAAATTTCAAACTTTACCTAAAATATGCAATGTATGCATTTTTGGGTTTTTTGGCATTAGGTTTCTCACTCATATTGTTCTACATCGCAACAGTGCCACTACCTGATATTTCTAACTTTGACAAACGTGTTATTTCAGAATCTACAAAAATCTACGACCGTACAGGCAAAATACTTCTATATGATAACCATAACACCATTAGGCGTACTGTTGTCGACCTTGAGAATATTAGCCCTTATATTAGAAATGCTGCTATATCAATCGAAGATGACAAATTCTACGAACACCATGGTTTTCGTATCAAATCTTTAATACGTGCTGTTTGGTCAAATATTTTTAAAAGAAGTGGCCCAACACAAGGCGGTTCTACCCTAACCCAGCAAATTGTTAAGAATACTCTCCTAACAAGAGAAAAGACTCTGACTCGTAAAATAAAAGAGTTGATTATTGCCGTTAGACTAGAGCAAAAGCTTACTAAAGACGAAATCCTGGAAATCTATCTTAACGAAGCCCCATATAGTGGCAACATTTACGGAGTAGAAGAAGCATCCGAAGTTTATTTTAAAAAGAATGCAAACGAAGTAACTCTTGCCGAAGCATCTTACCTAGCAGCTATTCCACAAAGTCCATACAACTACGACCCTAACGGTAAAAACCGTGAACTCTTAGACGGACGTGCCGACTATGTATTAAAAAGAATGCACGACTTAGGTTACATAACAGAAGAAGAATATAATAATGCACTTAACGAACAAGTAGAATTTGTACCCAAAGCAGAGAGCGCTGTTAAAGCTCCACACTTTGTATTCTGGATAAGAGAATATCTGGTTAAAAAATATGGTGAAGAAAAAGTAGACAAAGAAGGCCTGCATGTAATTTCAACACTCGACTTTGATTTGCAAAGTTATGCTGAAGACGAAGCCTTAAAAGAAGCTACTAAAAATGATTCTCTGTATAATGGTAAAAATATTGCACTTGTTGCAATAGACCCAAACAATGGGCAGATTTTATCTATGGTTGGGTCACGTGATTTCTTTGATACTACAATTGACGGACAATTTAATGTTGCAACAGCAGCACGCCAGCCTGGTTCTTCATTTAAACCATTTGCTTATGCTACTGCATTTAAAAAAGGTTTTCGCCCAGAAACAGTGTTGTTCGACGTAGCTACAGAATTTAATTCTAGTTGTAGCCCAGACGGTAAAGGTAAAGATTGTTATTCCCCTTCTAACTTTGATAACAAATTCAAAGGCCCTATGAGTTTAGCTAGTGCGCTGGCTGAATCACGTAACATACCCGCAGTAAAACTACTCTATCTCGCAGGTATAGCAGACTCTATTTCTACTGCTAGGTCTATGGGTATAACAACTCTGACCAACCCTAAAAACTACGGTCTTTCTCTTGTTCTTGGTGCCGGTGAAGTGCGTCTTCTGGATATGACATCAGCTTATGGTGTGTTTGCAAACAATGGTGTAAAACATAACCCTGTAGGAATATTAAAAGTTGAAGAGAAGTCTGGTAAAATCCTAGAAGAATTTAAAGATTCCGAAGGTGAACAAGTCTTACCTGATTATATAGCTAGCGCTATTTCTTCAATTCTATCTGACGATAAATTAAGATCGCCGACATTTGGCTATGGATCATCACTAAACGTATCAGGCTACCATGTTGCAGCAAAAACTGGTACCACTAACTCTAGCCGTGATGCTTGGATAGTAGGTTATTCTCCAAAACTAGCTGTGGGTGTATGGTCAGGTAATAATGACAATACTCCTATGAAAAAAGGTGGTGCCCAAGTCTCTGGTCCATTGTTTAATAGAGTTATGGCACATTATCTAAATAAAGTTGGTGATGAACCTTTCCCAACTATTCCTTTTCCAGAAACAGGTGGTGCACCAATACTACGTGGTCATTGGCAAGGTGGACAAAGCTTTTTCCTTGATAGTATATCTGGAGGCATAGCTACGGATTTTACACCTAAAGAAGCTCTTATAGAAAAAGTGATTACTAATGTTCACAATATACTTTACTGGGTAGACAAAAATGATCCTACAGGTAACCCTCCTAAAAACCCTGCGAGCGACTCACAATTTAATAATTGGGAATACGGCGTAAGGAGATGGTTAATGAACAACAATGTACCTATTATAGATGAATCAAGCATTCCTAATTACTATGACAATGTACACACTTCAGTAATTAAAATACCTATATTAATAGACGGATTAAGAGAAGTGTCCGAATTTGAAAACAACGATAAGTTTAAAATTCAAATCTTAACAGAATACCCTACTATAAAAAATATCGATATTTATGTTGATTCTAGGAAAATTGGTTCTATAGCTAATGTACCTTATGAATACGAAATAGATATATCTCCTCTTAAACTACGCTCTGGTTCTCATATACTGCGTGCGGTTGCTTATGACAATCTACTATATTCTGGGGAAGACATAGTGACATTCTATGTAAAACAAAAAGAAGATATTATTCCAATCGAAGAATAATAAAACCTTCTTTTTTCATATCTTCAATTATTCGGTCCTGATTAGAAACTATTTTATGTTTCTTAGGGCCGAATAATTTTAGTTTTACTAGATTATTCTTAATTTCAAAATCTTTATTCTCTATCTCTATAGAAGTAATATTTTTAACCAGACTTACAAAAGCTTCTCTTTCTAGGTTTTTCTTTAAAAGATTTTTATTAATACCTGAAAAATAGCTGTTTATATGGTCCATAATCCTCTATACAGAGATTGGCATCATTAGATACCTGAAGTTATCTCCTTGGGCATTTTTAGCAATATAAGGCTTATTATTACCAAAATACAATATTTCTATAGAATCACTAGGTGTAGAATTAACTAACGTCTTTAAATGTGTACCTAGTATTGTTCCTGAAAAACTCTCACCTTCTAGTTTAGAATTCACAATATATTCACTGTCGCCACCAGTAGCATTTTTAACACTAAATATTGTTGCGTCTTTTTGTACCATAAAACTAACATGGTTATTTTCGCTACGAAGCTGCATTAAGAATTTAAGTGCTGCATCTAAATCGGATTTTAATATATAAATTTTACCTTTGTCTTCTTTTGGAATTATAGCGGTATAGTCAGGAAATAGTCCTATTGTTAATTTAGCTATAATAGTAGTTGTCTTTGTTTTAATTTCAAAAAGAGTTTCGCTATATGAACCACTAAGAGCCCCGTCTGTATTTTCTATTATTTTTAAAATATCAGCAGCCTCACGTGCAGGCAATAAGAACGATATATCTTTAGTAGTAGTAACCTGTTCACTATATTCTATGAGCTGAAAAGCATCTGTTGAAACTGAAGTAAGACTATTATTTTTAAACGTAATAAATAATGAAGCTAATTCTGGTTTAATGTCACTAGTTGAAGCGCCAGGTATAGTAATCTGAAATGCTCTTTTTAGGTTACTAGCTGGCAGGGTTATATTCTCACCTGTTACAGATGGAATACTAGGCATATCCTCACCATTCTGATATGGTATTTTTGCTTTAGCTATTTTGGTTTTAACTTCCACAAAACTATCTTTAAATATAAAGTTAATTTCCTGTGAATTATTCATACCAGAGAGTATTCTCTCTAAAACCTGTGTTTCTACAAAATATTCTGCTTCCGTATTTGAATTAACAGGAAAACTAACAATAACAGCTAGTGATAAATTAGTAGTACTTATTGTAAAGGTACCGTTTTTAATAGATATACGAGATAACTTTAAAGCAGGGTGAATAATACCTTTTAGAGATATTCTACTTATGGCTCTTGTTATGTCATCTATATGTTTTTTTTCTATACACAGTTCCATATATATTTATAATTAAAAAATTATTAGTACTATTAAGCTTGTGGATTAGGGATAACTTTGTAATATCTTTATTCTAAAAGGTTTTAAAATAATGTTTTTACACAGTGTATATTTTTAATATGAGTATATTTAAAACTTGATTTATTTAATTTATACTTATCCACATTTTTTCCTATTTAAATAAAGATCTTATTCGCTCCATTTCAGACATTAATCCAGTGTTTGTCTCCAGTTCTTGTTTTATTTTTTCATAAGAGTGTATCACCGTCGTATGATCTTTACCTCCCATTTTTTGTCCTATTAATGGAAAAGATAAATTAAAATCTTCTCTTAGTATATACATTATTATTTGTCTAACATGTACTACTTCTTTTCTTCGCGTTTTTTCGTATATAGAAGCACTATCTAAATGATAAAAAGACGAAATAACTTTTACTACTTCTTCTACAGATATTTGTTTCTGAGATTTTACGCTGTTTCTTATAACGTCTTTAATTTCCTGAAGCGTTAAATTCCTCTTTTTTATGTCAGCTTGCAGGGCTATTGTTTTAACATTACCTTCTATTTCACGGATATTCCCTTCTACAGATGCCGCAATATATTCCACGCTTTCAGTAGGTATACCAACGCCTAATTTAGATAGGTTTGCGCGTATTATAGCCACACGTGACTCATAATCTGGCTCATGAACATCCACAATCATCCCTTGGGAGAATCTTGAACGTAATCTATCTTCAAGCCCTGGTATATAGTTAGGGTGTTTATCTGATGAAAAGACAATTTGTTTATTAGCTTCGTAAAGCATATTAAATAAATGGAATAATTCATCTTGAACTTTTTCACCTTTACCTATCATTTGAATATCGTCCATAATAAGCACGTCGTAATTACGATACTTATCTTTAAAAGTATTCATTGTTTTGTTCTGGATAGAACCTACACATTCTATTACAAACTTCTCAGCACTAGTGTAATAAACCTTTTTTTCAGGAAAATTCTTTTTAATTGAATTCCCTACAGCTTCTATCATGTGGGTTTTGCCTAATCCAGTATTTCCATATATAAAATAAGGGTTATAAAGCATACCAGGACTACGTACTACAGCTTGAGCACCAGCATTGGCTAATTCGTTAAATGATCCAACGATCATATTGTCGAATGTATAGCGCGGGTTAAGACCGTCTTCTTTGTTAACATACATGTCCTGTATAGGAAGACTCTGCGTAATAACTTGCTTAGGGTTAACAATACGAGGCTCAACATTTGCTTCGTATTTAGATACTGTAAATTCTACATTCTTAATAAATGATGCATGTTCAACAAGAGTTTTTAATATTACTTTATGGAATTTGTTATATAACCAATCTTTGGCAAATTCATTGGGAACACCTATAGAGACTACTCCTTCCTCTATCTTAACTATATGTGTTTGTTTGAACCAGGTTGTAAAATTAGGTCTGGAAACTATTTTTTCAAGGTTAGAAAGGCATTCTTCCCAGAGATTCTTCGGGTCAACATCGGTTTGCATAGAGTCATTATACTTAATAATGCCCACCTAGCGTATACCCTAAAGGGTCATTACCTGTGGGTAAGTTGTGTATAACTCGGTAAAACCCAAAACCTTGCTATTTTAAGACTTTTCTGGTACTATCACCTATTATGTCAGTGACTTATCAACCAAACAAAAGAAAGCGCGCAAAAACCCACGGTTTTCTAGTGCGCAGCGCTACTAAGAACGGCCAAAAGGTATTACAAGCTCGCCGCCGCAAGGGTCGTTCTAAGTTGGCCGTTTAATATATGCTTAAAAAAGAGTCAAAGCTAACAGCAGAAGACTTTTTAAAGCTTAGTAAAGGTAAAAGAGTGTTTTCCACTCTTTTTTCTGTTACCTTTTTACCTGAAAAAACCAATAAATTCTCTGTAACCTGCCCTAAAAAGGTATACAAGAATGCAGTCGATAGAAATAAGGCTAAAAGAAGGGTTTTTTCTGCTATTTCTAAAATAACCCCAAAAAACACTGGATTTTATGACTTTTTTGTAAAAACAGACATTAATTCTAAGACAATAGATCAAATAACCCTAGAAGTGGAAAAAATCCTATGCGCAAAATAGCAATCTGGCTCATTGAAAAATATCAAAGATATTTATCCAGAGACACAGGCGTATTTCGCTCTAGTACCCCTGTGTGCGCCTTCTACCCTACTTGCTCAGAGTACGCCAAGCAAGCTTTTTCTAAATATGGATTCTTTAAAGCATTCTTACTAAGTGTTAAAAGAATATCTAAATGTCATCCTTGGCAGAAAAATCACTTTGACCCACTGCCCTAGCTCTGGTAGAATGCAGTTTATGTGGAATACATTTATATATACGCCCATTCTTAACATTTTAGTTCTTTTACTATCTTATGTTACTTTTGGAAACCTTGGCTTCGCTATTGTTCTTATAACTATTTTAATTAAAACTCTACTCTTCCCTCTTTCTAAAAAGGCTACTGTTTCCCAAATAAAAATGGCAAATATCCAAAAAGAGATAAACGCCATAAAGCTAAAAAAACTTTCTAAAGAAGAAGAAGCTCGCGAGACATTTGCTCTTTATAAAGAAAAAAAAGTAAATCCTTTCTCTGGGTGTCTCATAATGCTTATCCAATTACCTATAATATTTGGTTTGTATTATGTTTTTTACAAAGGTCTTGATTTCAGTAATGCACCACTTTATTCTTTCGTTCATGCACCAGAATATATCAACACAATGTTTCTAGGGTTTGTTGACCTTATGAAAGTTCATTCACTACCTATTGCAATACTTACTGGTGTAACACAGCTTATCCAAGCTCATTTGTCACCTACTCAAAAAATCCAAGCAGAAGCTAATTCGTCTCAGTCAGGATTCTCCGCTGATTTACAGAAAAGTATGCAAACTCAGATGAAATATATTTTTCCTGTTATAGTTTCATTTATTTCTTATAAAGTTCAGGCAGCAGTTGGGCTTTATTGGGTGGTTAATAATATTTTCACCATTATCCAAGAAAGACTCATCGCTAAATCCATTAAAAACAAAGACGAAGTTGCTGTAGTGTCCGAAATCGTTAAATAAGCTTTATTTATAAGCCTTATAAAAGCCATGAGCTTGAATAAGGCTTATTCTTATGATAAAGTCTTTATATGGCTAAGACACAGGCAGATGCAAAAGAATTCATCATTAAACTACTGGATATCATGGGAATTGCCTACGATAGCGTAGAATTAGATCTTGATGAAGAAAGCGGTCTAACTACTATAAACGTCCAAACTAAAGAAGGGCGCATGCTGATAGGCAAAGACGGAGAAACATTAAATTCTATATCTACTCTATTCCATCGCTATATGGAAAAAGGTCTAGAAGAAGGCCAGTCCCCTGTTCAGATCAGTGTAGACATTAATGATTTCCAGAAGAAACATATTGAATCAATAAAAACCAAAGCTCACATGATGGCTGAGCGTGCAAAATTCTTCAAATCTAGCATCGAGCTTGACCCAATGAATGGATACGAAAGAAGAATAGTCCATACTTTCCTAGAAAAAGATAAAAACATTCTTACTGAATCTACCGGTGAAGGTAAAAATAGAAGAATAGTATTAACTTTTACAGAAGATAAAACCGCTATATAAAATAGCGGTTTTATTTTATTCTAGCCATACGTGCCAATGCTGGCCGCTGTTGAACCTACTACCACCTGCTGACTCTGCCATAAATGTACCTATGCCATCTATTTTAAATTTTTTATTTCCACCAGGGAAACTAGTGCTACCTGTTACAGCTTTATTAACAGCATCAGAAGCTGATAGGTCAACAACTGCGTCTTCTGGTCCATGAGTCATATGTAGCCAGCACTCACTACCTCCTGTGACACGTATTTCAGAACCTGCTTTCTTTTGTAATTTTATGAGTCTGTCTTTTACGATAGGTTCAACTTTAGGACTAAAATACATTGCTGTACATGACTTTTCTCCTACTTTGCTACAGAATTTACCACCTGAACTGGTCACATTTATATTTAATGGTTTTAATGCTTCTATTAGTTTTGTTTGTTCATACACTGGCCACACTGTGCTATTCGTTATGGGTTTACCGTCAATTGTTGCCCCTGCGCAACCTTTGGAATTTGAATTCTTCGGAGGTGCTGAATATGTACCATCGCTAAGCAGTATCGGTGAATCGTCCCATTTAGACTCGTTAATAGCAAACCCACCTATCTTAATATTAACCAAATCCGGATTAATAGTATTTAGTATTAAATACGAACAAAATATAAGTATAAGACCACCTAGTGCCATTACTATCCTGTCTTTACTAATACTCTTCCCTGATGATGTTCCTGATATCATATATTGAACACCAAACACCATTATCATTACAACAGTGATAGCCCCACCGAGTGCTATTAGTATCTTTATTAGTCCATTTACGAAATTAGAAAAACCAGAATCTGTCTTGTCTTTAACCTCTTCTATGCTACCTATAGGTGATATTAGTTTATAGGTACTATCATCCCCTCCTCCAAAGTTATAGCTTCCTACATTAGTTGTGGCTTTTATTGTAGTAGAAGTATTTATTTGATTATTAGGTAACGGATCAGCTTTAATAATAAAAGGTATTATTAAAATAAGGCCAATTAATTTAAATAATATTTTATTCTTCATAAGACCAAAGACTCATGTCTTTTTTGTTCATAAATGATATCAGTGAACCAGAATCACTGATGCCAATTTTCCATACGTCGATTACAGCACTACTGTCGCTTAGTAGGTTGCTAATTGATCTCTCATTTAAATTCTCAGTTGTGTAGCGTATTACACCGTCATCTGTTTCTGTTTCGCCAGTATACCAGGAATCAGGGTAAAGAGTGTTTTCAAATCTTTTTGGTATACCGCATATGAACATTGTGCTGTCGTTTGACCAAGCGCATTTTTCAGTTAGGCCCATTTTGTCTAGTAGTCTAGATGAGCTATTTTTAACATTATAAATATACAGCTTCGGGCCAGAGCTTTCAGTTACGGACTTTAAGATATAATTACCATCCGGTGATATTTTTGTAGTTAAACCAATTTCGTTTGACCAAAGACGGGTTTGTTTTTTAGATTTTATATCTACGGTGTAAGAAAATCCTGGTGCTAGTTCAGATGCTTTTGTTGTTATTAGTAGTGTACCTTCTCCCATAAAAGACACATTCCATTCACTTATAGGTGAAGAATATATTAGCTCATCTTTGGTGGTTTTTTTCATGAATATGCTAGATCCGCTTTTATTAGCCACAATATACACGAATTCACCATTTTTAGAAAAAGCAAAAGATACTATATTGTCAGGCAGTACTGTTATATTACTAGAACCCAGTTCCCCTAGTACTGATTTCTCTGTTTCTAAATCTTTATCAAGATACCGCATTAAAACCTTATTACCGTCTTGTGAAAAATCAGCAAAAGAAACACGTGGCAGTAATGTGTCAGATATCAAATAACTTTTTTTATATTTAGGTATATAGTCGTAGATATACCCATTTTCTCTAGAGACATAACGTACAGCCTGAACCTTAGGGTAGATTTTGTTGCCATTTTTATCTACACTCTCCTCTCCAGCTATTTCGTCATCTCTATTTATTATTACAAAACCGGCAACGTTTTCAGAGATTAAGCTAGAAGACTTAGTGAAAGTTGCTTGGTTGTCGTCGCCACCTGGTCTTATGGTGTCTATAATACTACTAATTATGTTGCCTTCCCCACTACCTCCGAAAGGTAGAAAATCCTTAGCTTTTATTTCAGTTATTTCGCCTGCTTCTTTTTTCTTCTGCAAACTAGAATTTCTTATAAGTAAAAAAGACGATATTCCTATTATAAGAATAATCAGTATTATTCTAAGCAGTCTGCCTTTTTGCATGTATGTATTATAACATATATGCATTTAATGTTGATTCAATTATTTATCTTGCGCCACACATTGGTCGTATAGATTCTTGCGGTTCCTTGATTCTTTTACAGCAAAAGTGTTAGTTGTGTTACAGTTGCCACTACCATATGCTTTAAATGTATTTTCTACATCTCCTTTACACTTGTCATAGTAGTAAGCAAATAGCTCTGAGCCAGCTTTTAGTGCCTTGTCGGGATTCATCATGTCTTTAGGACACATTTCTGTCTTTGTTTTGGATGTTAGTCTGCATTTAGGTTTACCATTATCATCTGGGAAAAATGTAAATTGCATAAGTCCTATTCCATGAGAAAATCTCCAGTCAAGACCAAGGTCAGCCTTGCTAGGGTCACTAGACGAATAAATATTACCTGTTTTGTGATCGTTATTTAAGAAGTTAGATGAATAGCCTAGGTTTGTTGTTGTACTTACGAATTTCTCTCCATTAAATTTAACTCCAGATTCGATAAACTTTCTTCTCGCTGGTATACTTTTAGGGTTCGGTGCATTTTCATCGTGCCCTATTACAGACTCGTTACCTCGGGATTCTCTTTGGACTATTACTTGCAAAGCGCAGTGTGGGATATTGTTAGACTGGGCGATAGATTTAATTTTATCGTAGTGTTTTGTTCTTTCAAATGAAGTCGTTACTGTGTCCTCTAGTCTGTATTGAGCTCCTGGGCTATATGTCTCCCAACTGGACTCATTAATTTTAGCAAACCCACCTATCTTAATATTAACCAAATCCGGATTAATAGTATTTAGTATTAAATACGAACAAAATATAAGTATAAGACCACCTAGTGCCATTACTATCCTGTCTTTACTAATACTCTTCCCTGATGATGTTCCTGATATCATATATTGAACACCAAACACCATTATCATTACAACAGTGATAGCCCCACCGAGTGCTATTAGTATCTTTATTAGTCCATTTACGAAATTAGAAAAACCGCTCTGAGGTTTTTTACCTGGTTCTGGAATATAATCTTTTTCCGGAACACATTTTTCAATGGTGCCGTCAGCTTTATATTTAGGAACTCCTTTGTCGCAAATCTGTTTAATACTACCAATTGGAGATATTAAATTATATACATCCTTTGTTTCACCATTAAAATTATATTCCCCAGGATTAGTTGTGGCTTTAGGTAAATCATCAGCCTGAATATTGATAGTAGGCAGGCCGAGACTTAGTATAATTAATAGACTTAAGAATATTTTACGCATTAGAAATTAAGACCAAGTGCAGATTTAAATTCTTGGTATAAAGACTTTGTATTATTTATATTTGATTCAATACTAACAACGCCAGATTCATCGGGTTGTATAAAAGATAGTAATGCTGGTATTTCCTGGTTATTTACCCCTACTCCGCTAATTCTCCATGAAAAGTTAGGTTTAGGGACTTTGTTTATGCCTAGTGGTAGTGCAAATATAGATACTGTATTGTCGTATCCTATAACAGAATCTTTTACTGTGTGTCCTGTCAGTAGGCCTGTTATGGGTGTGTATTCGTAAAACAATGTTTTATTTTGAACAAAAGGTACGTCTATTGAATTTGTAGAAGCGCTAGTGTTAGGTTTAACAATAGAGAGTGAGACCTTCTCACTTTTTTCTATTTCTGAATTTTTAAAGTCGATAAAGTTTGAACTTCCGGACTTTAAAGATTTACCATTTTTAGACCATACATATGATGTTTGTGCTGGTTCAGGAGTTAGGACTGCTACCCTGATAGAACTTTCTCTTACAGGTATTCTTTTGCCTAGATAAAACGGTATAGTTTTTACCCCAGTTGCTTCCCATGTCATATCGTATGAAGATGATGCGAAAGATATACTTTTTTCTATTTTGGATCCATTTTCTAAAGTTATTTCTACGGTTACTCCATTCTGAGCACCACTAACAGGACTGGCTGTTATAGTAAAATCTTTAACACCGTATCCTGACTTTGTTTGGTTTCCATAGGACCATTTCATATAAGCTAGGTCTAAATTAGTTTCGTAGCTTGTTAGTCTGACTCCCACTTCTTCACCTTCCCTAGGGTCTTCTGGGTTTGCTGCTATTGTAATATTAGGTTCAACATTGAAATCTGCTTGCGCAAAAACGCTACTGCTTGTTACAAGACAAAATGCAAATATTGTTATACCTAACAGGTACTTTCTCATTATTCTATTATATCACAACTAATTTTGTTCGCGGTTTTTAGATGCTTGAATAGCCAGAACTTGCGCAGGGTCAGAAGTAATAATTTGCTCCTCAGTATAAGAAGACACAACTTTGATAGCTACGTGTTTAAGTCCTGCGAAGAATATCCCTTCTCCTACATTGGCTTCAAGTAGAGTATATTTCTCTGCTTCGGTTAGATTAAATGCATCTTTAAGTACGTCTATTGTTGTCGGTGACTGTTTCAGTAGTAGCTGCATTGATGAGTTTGTTAGAATTGGTCTACCGTATGGGGATTTCAAGAAGTCTTCCACATCTTGAGTAATAGTAGCAAGACCTAAATAATATTTACGTCCACGTTTAGCAATACTATATAAGAAGCTGGCTGTATCTTCGTTTTTCATCATCCACCAAGCCTCGTCTACGACCATTAGCCTTTTCTTTAGGTTTTTTCGGATTTCATTCCATATGAAATGAGTAATGATATACATCGCAACAGGCTTTAGTTCGTCTTCCATGTCACGTATAGAGAAAACAACAAATTTACGGTTAATATCAACGTTACTTGGTTTGTTTAGAAAACCTGACCAGGATCCTGTTGTAAATTTTTCTAACTTTTTAAGTACAGAAGATGTTCCTTCCATGCCAGCCAGAACCACAGCAAAGTCTGACAGTAATGGCGGCTCAATTGTACTAAAATCTGATTCCGCTGTAATGTCTTTTAGCGCGTAAGTCTCCGTTATGGCGCGGTCTATTATAGCGTCTTCTTCCGCTGTTAGACCGCCTAGCATTACACGGAAAAGACCCACCAAGTTAATTGTGTTTTGTCTTAAAATATCAGCACTAGTCTCGTCTTTACCAGGTATAGGCAGATCGAATGGATTAATGTGGTGGTCAGATGAAAGAGACACATTGAAATACCTACCCCCTACCGCATCAGAGAGGTACTCGTATTCTTTTTCTGGGTCAATAACTATAACGTCAGTGTCAAACATCAGAGAACGTAGTATTTCAAGCTTTGTCGCAAATGATTTACCAGAACCAGATTTAGCAAAAGTAACAGAGTTATAGTTTTCAAGAGAAAATCTATCGAAAATAATAAGCGAATTATTGTGTTGGTTTATACCATATAGTATTCCTTTATTCCCTGTTAGATCAAAAGACACAAAAGGAAATGTACTAGACAAAGGCTCTGTATTCATTTTCTGGGTTACATTTAGCTCGTCTTTGCCTATTGGTATGCTTGATAGGAATGCAGTATCTTGCTGGAATGTTGCCGGCTTGATGAAAATCATTTGTGAATCAAGCTGACCTTTGATTTCATTTTCAGCCTTGAAAAGCTCGGATTCGTTTTCGGCGTATATGTTAATATATAGACCAACTTCGAACATCTTTTCTTGTGCTTGCTGAAGTGCATCACGCAATTGCTCTAGGTCTCTATAAGCTGACTCTAGCATAGGGTCACGCACCATACCCTTGCTCTCTCTTTCTGAAATCTGACTCTGGACTTCGGCAACCTTTTTCTGGAATTGGGATAGGACTTTACCTGTATCTATTGGTGAGACGTTTATAGATATATCGAATACTCTGTCTAGGTTGATAATAGGAGTTAGCCAGTTATCTGTAAGCACACTAGGGTAACCTACTATGTAAAATGACCTAACTATCATATCCCCTAGGTTAAGAGCCGTAGGCATTATCTGTAGTGCAGATGGGGCTATTATGTCCTGGAGCTCTAGCTGTGCAGAACTGAAAATATCTTCAGGTCTAACTGACAAAGAGCCTAGGACACCTGATCCTTTTTCTTCTTTCTTATTTCCTAGTATTTTTGAGAATAAAGACATAATTAATTATTTTGTTTAGGTATATGACCAGTGTTGTCACCCGGGTTAAAAGTTTTGTAATAAAGTTCTATCAATCCTTCTGTATTAAGAGGAACAGAGCGGACACCACAACGGCTAAGTGTCTGCATTATAATACCCAGTCTTTGTTCTAGTTGGTTTCTTTTTTCATTCCAATCAGCTTCGTCTTTAGTCTCCATCTTCTTAAGACCTCCTACAGAACCAAATGTTCGTGTAAAGAAATTCCCTGTCTGTATTAATGCCTTACTATAAGGTACAACCACATAAAAATGCTTGGACATTATGTTGACCTGACTAGTTAGTTCACGAATAAATTCTATATATTCTTTTGTTTGGAATTTTAAAAGAGGTTCTTCTATTTTATCCAACCTGTCTTCTAGGGTTAGTAGGTATGGCCTAATATCGAACTTTCTAGACTGAACTATTATTTGTGTATCAAAATCTAGTGAATTTAGTAGACTCTGGAATTGGGCAATGATAGCACGCTGTTCATCCTGGGCGCGCAGTGTAAAGTTAATAGCAGTACATAGTAGTACAGCTCGGAGTGATCCATCATTAAGTTCAACCACACCATCTCTGATATGTTTGATAGGTACAAATGATTGACTGCTTGGTGCTTTGATTGCCATACTATTCTTCCCTGTCTAGAACATCTAGACTCCAGGCTAATGCTTCTATCTTACCACGATCGACATCTTTAGGCGGGTTTACAGACTTTGCTTTAATGGTTTTTAGCTTTTCTTCATCTATTCTTTTACCATCTGGTCTTTGCCATACGTACATTCTGTTTTTTGTGTAATGGTTCAGGAATGCTTGAAACATTACAATAGCTGGCCTACTATTAGGTTTCCAGAATGATAGGCTAATTCCTAAAAATAAGAAAAGCGCAATTAATATAAAACCAAATGTAAAACCAAGATAAGTATAAGCCAAATAAGCAAGACCTACCCCACCACCGAGGTATATAAATTGCTTGAAAGTTAATGGGCCTATAACTTTGTCTTCTATATCCAAGAATCTTGGCATTTGGAATTGCATAACTAAATCAATTATATCATAAGAAAATCCCAGAATATATTTATTCTGGGATTTCTCGATATAGATCAGTTTTTTTAGGAGTATTTACTGCTTTGGGTATGCTTGCGTCAACTTCAGTTCGTGAAGATACTGATTGCCTCTTCTCTTCTAGTTTGGTTTCCCAAGCATCTGCCTTGTCGTCTTTTTTAAGATTCGAAACTCTTTCCTCAGTTAATACACCGTTTGGGCGCATACTGTATTCTTCTTTTGGCTTAGTTTTGGGCGCATACTCGGGTTTCGGAACATCTTGCATTTCTATGAAGTCTGCCGCCTCTTTTTCCCTAGCGTCGTCTTCTTGCCAATTCTTTTCCAGTAGTGCAACTCTTTCTTTGGTAAGGATTCTGTTCCAAATATATTCACAAATTCCATCTTTTACTGAACTGCTGATACTAGGTAGGGCCTGATAGACTTCGTCTTTAACTTCTTTGGGTGGAATGAATCCCAGCAGTGTCATTGTCGTGATGTATTCCAGTTCGCTGGCGTATTCCTTAGCCAAAGAATATGTTTTTACAATACCCATAAAATCTTCTGCATAGCCTTGGCCTTTAATATAGTTACGTAGTTCCGGCTGAATATTTTTAAACCTTTCCATGAATTGGCTAGTTACTTCTTTAGCTTCTTCTTCTGTAAATGAAGTATCTTCTATTTTTGGGTTATCCTCTAGAAGAACTTCATCTAACAATTTTTCTTCTTCGTTTTCCATATATTTTATCCCTTAGGTGGTTTATATTTATCTGTTTTGTCGACCTCTGGACCGTGCACTTCCCATTCCTGACCAAAGTTTGAGTAAAGCTGTGAATCGTATTCTGCTGCTCTTACTAATCCTCCTGCTAATCCTCCTGCTAATATAGTTGTGATACCTAGTGGGGCACCAAGAGCTGCACCTCCTGGAACTGCCCTGTCTAGGAATGAATGACGTAGTATAGCTTTCATTTTACCTCTTGAGCCAGATGAGGCACTGTCTAGCTGGTATGTTGTTTTCTCTAGATCTTTTGATAATTCTTCTACTCTCTTTAGGGCTGCATTCTTTGCTTCTCCTTCTAGAGACTCTACATTAAGAGAATTATACATTGCATCATATATTCTTTTCTTGGCTAGTTTGTTTAGCATTTCACCATCTTTTTTGTATTTATCTAAGATTTCTTTTTTCTTAGCTGGGTCTGCCGTTGCCCATTCTTTGTCAT
>CAZTIN010000013.1:9612-16201 GCA_964613525.1 uncultured Candidatus Saccharibacteria bacterium | reverse complement strand
AAAAATGCATACATTGCATATTTTAGGTAAAGTTTGAAATTTTTCTGAACTTTGGGATTGTCTTTAATTTTTTTTATTTGAATCAGTCTTTTCTTGTAGTCTATCTTGCGACTGATGTCTTTAATTATTTTGCGCATAACAATATTTTACCACCTTATGAAGAATAAATCTGCCGAAAAAAGTAATTTTTAAACTGTAATTTGGCCTATTTGTATTAATACGGATAATATCTAGATATATTACACATATCTTCCTAGAAAGCCATATTTTATGATATAGTTCGCTATATGGAAGATATAATTCTAAACAGAGGTGTTTCCGAAATAATCGACGTTGAGTCTTTAAAACAAAAGCTAAAATCTGGCCAGAAACTAAGAATCAAACTGGGTATTGACCCTACTAGTCCACATATACACCTAGGTCGCGCAACAGCTTTGAGGAAGCTCAAGGATTTCCAAGATGCGGGTCACCAAATAGTGTTCATTATCGGGGATTTTACCGGTGTTGTTGGTGATACATCAGACAAAGACGCAGAAAGACCAGTTCTAGAACAGGATAAAGTAGAAGAAAATCTTAAGACTTATATAGACCAAGCTTCTAAAATAATAGACATTGATAAATGTGAAATTCATCGTAATAGCGAATGGTTGTCCAAATTAACATTTGCAGATGTTTCAACTCTAGCAGACGAATTTTCTGTTAATGATTTTATATCACGTGAACTCGTTTCAAAGAGGCTTTCTGGTGGTAAACGTGTTTCACTGCGTGAAGTTTTATACCCTATAATGCAGGGCTACGACAGTGTTGCTATAAAAGCTGATGTTGAGATTGGTGGCACTGACCAGAAATTTAACATGCTTGCAGGTAGAGTTTTGCAGAGAAAGTTTGGGCTAAGTCCACAAGATATAATAATGTTACCTCTCATAGAAGGATTAGATGGACGCAAAATGAGTTCAAGTTGGGGTAATGGTGTAAACCTTACAGATGAGCCTAACGATATGTTCGGCAAGATAATGTCTTTGAAAGATGAACTGATAATAAAATATTTTAATCTTTGTACTAGAGTTAACGCCAGTGAGATTACTAAGTTTGAAAATGATCTTTCAAGTGGAGCAAATCCTAAAGATATAAAAATGCGTCTAGCCGAAGAAATAGTAAAAGAGCTCCACAGTGAAGAGTTGGCATTGTCCGCAAGAAAGAACTGGGAAGAAACTTTTTCTGAAGGTAAAATACCAGAAGATGTGCCAGATACTTTTGACTATAACCCAACCAAAACAATAGTAGAATTAGCTATGGAGTCTGAACTGGTATCATCAAAGTCAGAATTTGTAAGACTCATAGAATCAGGCGCTGTAGAGCAAATGGAAGATTCTCTGAAGATAAACGATGCAAAAGCTATAGCAACGCCTGGTACATACAGGCTAGGTAAGAAAAGATTCTTGCGTATAAGAAAAGCCAGCTAGTCTATGAAAGAAGAGAAAGAATTTGTTTTAAAAAATAAAGAAGACATGCTACATTTGGTGCAGGATTTGGTTAAAAATATCCATGAATCCAGTAATCTTAGCTATCTGGTTTTGCTTTCAGGGGAGTTAGGTTCTGGTAAAACAACATTTGTTCAAGAGTTTACCAAGTATCTTGGAATAGAGTCTTTCATTAAAAGCCCTACGTTCGTCCTAATGAAGTCCTACGATGTTGATTCGAGGATATTGCCGAATATTAAAAAGATTCATCATATAGACGCATATAGGCTAGTCACAGAAGAAGCCCATCATCTAAAGATAAATGAATTACTTAAAGAAGAAAACGTACTAATTTTTATTGAATGGCCAGAACAAATAAATATGGATAATGAAAAATCATTTGCTACAGTTTCATTCATCGTCAATGATGACGAGTCTAGGAGTATAAAGTTACACTATAACTAAAACAAAAGCTGCTTTATAAAGCAGCTTTTGTTTTAGTACATACTGTCGCGATCGTCTTCGTCGCCAAAGAAATCGTATAAGTCATCATTTTCTTCTTCATCGCCTAAATGTAACGAATTTTCATCTTCGTCTATTAAAGAGTCATCACCGAATTCGTCTATTACGTCATCGCCGATACCTGAATCAGAAGAAAATGTTTCTTCATCTTCACCATGTTTTATGTCTTCACTTATTGTGTACATGAATTAAAAAATTAACTAATACGCTTATGTTTTGTAATTTTACATATCTATAAAACTTTTACAAGTGCTAGTTTTATAAAATCTGTGAATAACGTATTTTACTGCTTGCTGCCAATGCTCCGGCTATGGCATCAAGCTCGTCATCTTGAGTTATTTTTGGGTCTAGACTTATTATTTTTGGCAGCATTCTGGCTATGTCTTCTTTCTTTGCTGAGCCTGAACCAGTTATGGAGCTCTTTATTTCAGTAGGAGAGAGTTCCATTACTTCGATACTAGTTTTACCTAGCGCAGCTAGTATTACTCCGCGCGCCTCAGCCACAATAATAGCCGTCTTTTGGTTTATAGTGAAAAATATTTTTTCAACTATCGCTATATCGGGACTGAATTCTGATATTATTTCTAATATATGATTATAAATAAGACTCAGTCTTTGTGCCTGAGGTAGATTCTTCGGTGTTTTAAAGCATTCGGAAAATATAACACGCTCGCGTGGAACTTCGTTGGGGGTTTTGATAATAACAGCAATACCCACGCGTTCTATACCTGGGTCAATACCTAGAATTGTTATCTCAGATTTGTCCATTTTAGTAATTTTGGATATGATTTATTCCAGCATCAGTTATGGTTCTGCCGCGTGGAGTACGTTCAATAAAGCCTAGTGATAGTAGGTACGGCTCTATTACGTCTTCCAGAGTTCCTTCATCTTCATGTAGTGCCGCTGCCATTGTTTGTATTCCAGTTGGGCCGCCTTTGAATTTTTCATATAGAGCTCTGAGATATGCGCGGTCTATTTCGTTTAATCCCATGGAGTCTATGCCTAAGAGAGATAGCGCCTCGTGCGCACCTTTGGAATCAAGTTTGGTGCCTCTGACTTGGCCGTAGTCGCGGACACGTTTTAGAAAATAGTTTGCAGTGCGAGGGGTCTTGCGAGATCTTTTAACTATTTCTACTATGGCATCGTCTTCCGTAGGAATGGAGAGCATATTTGCAGACCTTTTTAATATTGTGCCTAGCTCGTCATCTGTATAGTATTCGAGCCTAAAGACTCCACCACCGAAACGTGATCTTAATGGGGAAGACAATAAGCCTATACGAGTAGTTGCCCCGACTAGTGTAAAAGGAGGCAGTTCAAGTTGAACGCTACGAGCAGAAGGTCCTTTGCCTATCATGATATCCATTACGCCAGATTCCATGGCAGGGTAGAGTACTTCTTCTACTAGTTTGGATAACCTGTGGATTTCGTCTATAAATAGTATATCGTGTGGAGCTAGGTTGGTTAGAATACTGGCTAGGTCTCCAATTTTTTCTATTGCGGGGCCAGATGTAACAGTAATATTACGCCCAGTCTCTTTGGCGATTAGGTGAGCTAGTGTTGTCTTACCTAAACCTGGGGGACCATAAAATAGCATATGTTCAGCCGGCTCGCCGCGCTCTTTGGCAGCTGTTAGTAAGATGTGGATATTTTGTTTAATACTCTCTTGGCCTACGTACTCTTCCCAGGTGTTTGGGCGTAGATGTTGGTCGAGAAATTTGGAATCTGGCTTCATATATAAGGCTTTTTTCGGATTAGGGGCTATACTTGACAATTGTAATCTAATTTGCTATAATGTAGCTAGTTAAATATCAAGATTACTTGTATTAAATACATAGCTTGATATAATTAAAGTATAACACAGCTCTGCTGTTTTTTATTTTTCACAAAGACAACAGCAATCTATAAGCAATCAGCTCTTTAGCCCGGTGCCTCACGCGCAGGACATTCTGGTTCCGACTGGAGTTATCCTACAAGGTTGTACTACTTGTTTAGACTTGTGCTTTGCAAGGATTGTTTATAGATTACTTTTGTCTTTAAGTCTCTGTCATTCGTGGCAGGGATTTTTGTTTTTGGTATAATAGAATCATGAATAAAAAAGAGTCTGGTTTTACTCTTGTTGAACTACTATTAGTTTTAGCAATAATTGCAATATTAGTTAGTATTGTAGTTCAGTCAATGGCTGATTCTCGCGAAAAAGCGCGCGATGCTAAGATCAAAAGCACTATGAGTGAGTTTCCTAGTTATGCTGCACGCTACGCTGCTGATAACACTGCATCGTATACTGGACTATGTGCTAGCACCGAAGCTAATAATATATTAGATAGTGCATTTCTTTCAGCGGCTACTACTCGCGGCGCATCGGACTGTATATCAGATGATAATGAATATATTACAGCAGTGCCAATGGTTTACAAAGATGGATATTTATTCTGTACCGACCAAACAGGGAACAAGTATGAAATAGAAGCATCTCTACCTGTAGTATTTACTGACGGCAGTGTATCGTGCCTGAATCAATAATAAAATAACAACAAACAAAAAAATCCCGCATGCGGGATTTTTACTATTCAGTTAGACTAACTACACTTTTTACTTCTTCTAGTGTGGTTATTTTGTTTATGACTTTGACTATGCCGTCTTCTTTCATATCCAATATTCCTTGTTTGTCGGCGACTAGTTTTATTTCGTGTTCGGACGGGTTGTTCGGAATAATTTCTTGGATAGATTCATCGTTATAAATTGCTTCAAATATTCCAAGACGGCCTTTGTATCCAGTAAAATTACAAGCCTCACAGCCAACAGCTTCGGCTAGTTCGTATTCATCTTTCTTTTCTACATTATAAGACGCTATGTTTTTGCCATTTTTTACTGCTACATCTAAGACTTTGTTTATTTCTTTAACTTCAAATTCTGTGGCTTTTTTGGTTTTACTACATTTACTACAGATTTTGCGAACAAGTCTTTGTGCAATAGATAGTGACAGTGCTGATACAAGAATCTTCGGGTTAACACCCAGGTCAATAAAGCGAGGAATTACACCAGCAGCATTGTTGGTGTGCAGAGTTGAGAACACAATGTGTCCTGTCAGCGCTGCTTCTATAGCTATTTCAGCTGTTTCGTGGTCACGGATTTCTCCGACCATTATTACTTCTGGGTCCTGACGTAGTGCACTGCGTAGTCCATTGGCAAAAGTGTAACCTGCTTCACTGTCAGCCTGAGTCTGAGTAATACCAGGTAGGTGGTATTCAATAGGGTCTTCAATAGTGATGATTTTCACTTCTTTAGAATAGATGCGCTGTAAGAATGAATACAGTGAAGTAGTTTTACCGGAACCAGTAGGACCAGTTAAGAGTATCATACCGTTGGGCTTACGGATTTCTTCATCAATAAGTTTGAACAAATTATCCGGTATACCTAACTCTTCCATGCCCACGCGGATACTCTTTGGGTTAAGAAGACGCATAACAATAGATTCGCCATACGCTCCTGGAATCAAAGATACACGTACGGAAATTTCTTCTTTACCGATAAATATACTAAACCTACCATCTTGAGCAATAGAAGTATTGGTTATCTTTACACCCGATATTAGTTTAATACGAGAAGAAATAAGTTTGAAAAATTTAATAGGCAAAACCACAACTTCTTGCAAAACTCCGTCTAGACGGTAACGGATAGACACATCATCTTCGCTAGGTTCTATGTGGATGTCGGATGCATCTAGCTTCATTGCACCGGCTAGTGTTGTCTGTAGG
This sequence comes from uncultured Candidatus Saccharibacteria bacterium, assembly GCA_964613525.1. Taxonomy (GTDB): domain Bacteria; phylum Patescibacteriota; class Minisyncoccia; order Phycocordibacterales; family UBA9973; genus 2-01-FULL-33-17. The sequence goes on along the minus strand of CAZTIN010000013.1, from coordinate 10,464 downwards.
ACGTGGGATGTAAAATGAATACTGTCTTTACCGGCTTCGTTGATTTTAGATTCTACATCTTTAATTGTTTTTATAGATTCACCTAGTTCAGTAATAACATCACCTGAGATTTCTATACTACCAGTTTCGCTGACTTCTGCATTAGATAGTTCTACGTATCTTTCCCATACACGCTCAAGTGATGCACGTGACGCAATGTGTAAAACTGGTTCCATGCCTTTACGTTTGATACTGTCTAGTATTACAGCAACTTCGCCACGTGATGGAGCATGGGCTGCAATTAGTAGTTTCTTGCCAGCTATTTTAAAAGGCGCCACCTCGGCATTACGAGCCTCGGGTTCTTTGACGTAACGAAGAGCTTCGTTGTCTACAGAAACTGCGCCCAGGTTTATGTATGGTATATGGTATTTTTCGTCAGCTAGGAGCTGCATCAAGGCTTCTTCTTCGCGACGGCGAAAATCTTCTATGGTTTTATTCTGCTCGTCTTTATCGGACTGGATTGACATAAGAATATTGTACCCCAAAAAGGCTTTTTGAGCTATATTTTGAGGCCTAAAATAAGAGTAAAAGGGGAGAAAATAGCACTTGACTTTTGTCTTTAAAAGTGATATAATGTATCTAAGAAGTAAATTAATAAAAAATGAAAAAATATATCATCAGGGTGATAGCACTGGTTGTGCTATTCCTGAACATGGAAGAAACAAAGGCGGCCTTACACAAATTTCTTATACCAGCTTCCGGAGAAATCCAGCTGGAATCATTCAAGGATTTTTTAAGAGCCAAGGGTAACCCTACTCAGAACACTTGGTGGACTGCTCCATCAACCGGACAGAAGATATACATCAAATGTAA
>CAZTIN010000013.1:0-9512 GCA_964613525.1 uncultured Candidatus Saccharibacteria bacterium | reverse complement strand
CCTGCTCCTATTGCAACAAGAAAGCTTTACGTGCCTTGTTATAATAAGGAAGTTGAAATGGCTTCTGTTTCAAGTTCGTATTCGAAAGATTCGAATTTGTACTTGCATTCTACTGGTGACTGGTATTATTTCACAGGAAAACATCTTGCCGGAGGTAAGAGAGAGTTCAAAAAAGTATCATGCGAGCCAGAAGTGCAAACTCAAACTATTGTGAAGACGCAGGTAGTTGAGAAAGTTGTTTATATTCAGAATCCTGAACCTATTACAACTTATCAGCAGATGCCAGCGCAATCTACAATGGGGCGTGTGTATCGCACACCAGGCTGGTGGGAAGCGCCGCCAATGCCTAACTATCCAGTCAGACAGAGATCTTTTAATTTAAGCATCGGGCTTATGCTCATGCCGAATGTAAACAGGTCAATGTACAATTGGTATCCTGTTCCAGGTAATTTTTACCAAGGGCAGCAAGTGTATCAAGGTAGTCCGTTTTATGCGGGTAATCCACCTGTATATTCTGCGGGTAATCCTTTTTACACTTCTAACAATCAGTATTACAACCAAAACCCTAGTGGGGGAGGTCCGTTTTCTGGTGGAGGTTATACTCCTGGGGTTGCCCAGAGGGTACCTTAAAGAGATAATCATTTTTTGTTTTATATTAAAATTGTCCGGCGAAAATTCGCCGGGCTTTTTTTTGTATTTGACACTATTTAAAATATGTTGACTAATCTTGACACTATACTATATATAATGATATAATTGCCGCATGAAACAAAGTATAAAACTTTTAGCTTTCTCTCTTGCATTCGTTGCAATTATGGGGTTAGCTTCCAGCGTAAAAGCTGCTTTTAATACAAATGTTGCGGGTCAAGACTGTGCTCCAGCTGTGGGTATTGCTAATAATAACCAAGGTGCTGGAACAGGGTGTGGCAATTTCTCATCCCAAGGTTATGCTTCAACACCAGGTCAGTCTTTCGACGTAAGACTTTATTACCGTAACACAGGTACTACTGATGCAACGGGTGTTACTATGGGTATGACTGCTAGTTCACAAACTGGTAACTTTAGCGCATTCCTAAATTCATCTGCTGGTGGTGTATCAGGCACAGCTAACCTGACAATGCCAAGTAATACATATTTGGAATTTAATGGTGCCAAGGTGTACCAGCGCCAAGGTAACCCCGACCCAAATTCTATTGGTACAGTTATAAAACAAGTTACAACTCTGCAAGAACTTGCTAATTTCTCAATACCTACAATTCCGAGTTATACAAAATGTCCACAATCTAATTCATTTTGTTACCAAGGTGTATTCGTAGCTACATTTACTGTACGCCAAGATGCACAGCAACAATACGCTTGTTCTGATGGGCGTGATAATGATGGTGATGGTCTAGTCGACATGCAGGACCCAGGATGCAGTAGTCCACAAGACAATGACGAATATAACTACGTTCAACAAAACTGTACTGACCCAAGAGCTACTAACTATGGAGGTCCGGCTCCTTGTAGTTACTACAACCCACCAGTTCAGCAATGTTATGTTTCTATAAACGCATCTCCGAACTATATAAATTCTGGTAACCCTACAACACTGTCTTGGACATCTAATAACTGTAGTTCTGTAACTATCTATCCAAATATTGGTGCAGTTACTCCAAACCAAGCTGGTTCACGTGTAGACTATCCAGCTAATAGTACGAACTATACTATTACAGGCTACGGTACTAATACTGCTACAGGTAACGCTATTGTTACAGTAGGTCAAGTTACGCGTCCTGTATGTTCTGACAATATAGATAATGATGGTGATGGTAAAGTAGACGCTGCTGACCCAGGCTGTTACGACGGTAATGTTTACAATGCTAATAAAATGAGTGAATACAATGTAGACGCTCCTGTAAACCAAGCTCCAAACGCTGCAACAATTGCTGCAACTGGTGTTACATCTTCTACTTGTACATTTAACGGAATAATCCGTATTAATGGAGCTGCTTCTACTAATGCATATTTCAAATACGGAACTAGCGCTAGTAACCTAGGTTACACTACAATGCAAAAGACAGTTGGCTCTAATACAGGTAACTACCAATTTGCAGAAACAGTTTCATCTCTTGCGCCAAGCACAACTTATTACTACAGAACAGTTGCTTCTAACTCATACGGTTCTAAAGAAGGTGAATTAAGGCAATGTACTACACGTAGTAATAACGTAGTTGTAACTACACGTACACAACCACAAACAGTAGTACGCCCTGTAACAGTAGAACGTATCGTAGCTAACTCTGCACCGTCACTACTATTCCTAAGAATCGACGACAGACGTGAAGACCTAACTTGTTCAGATGTTATCGATTATCAAGTAGTTTACAAAAATGTTTCAGACATAGTTTTGCAAAATGCAGTTCTAGAAGTCCAGCTTCCGGCAGGAGTTAACTATGTAAAATCATCTGGTGGTGGCACATATAGCGATATGACAAAAACAGTAACATTCAACATTGGTACTGTTGTTCCTAACCAAGAAGACGCAAAATTCATTCAAGCAGACGTGGACTGCAGTAGAGTAGATTCTAATATGTTCGTAGCTAACGCTAGTATGGTTTACACTAACCCTACAACTACCGCTCAAGAAGAAGCTGTAGCGTATGACCTAGACAGGTTTGTAGGCGGAGCAGAATCTTTGAATGGACGCACATCTCTAACAGGTGCTGCAATATTCGGTTCAGGATTCCTGCCAGATTCTCTACTAGGCTGGTTGATACTGATATTTGTAATACTTGGATTAGCATATCTAGTAAAACTATTCCTAGTTCCATCTAAAAAAAGAGACGATTTGTTCAATAGACAATAGAATCTAACAAAAGCCCCATAAGGGGCTTTTGTGTTAGAATAGGGCTATGCAGAAACGAATAGTCCTACTAGATACTCATGCCATAATACACCGTGCATACCACGCATTGCCGGACTTTCGCAGTTCAGATGGTACTCCTACCGGGGCGCTGTATGGTCTAGGTAATATGGTGGCTAGTATTATTCGTGAACTAAAACCTGACTATATATTTGCTTGTTATGACTTGCCTGGCAAGACATTCCGTCACGAAGCTTATGATGACTATAAAGGCACTCGCAAAAAAGGTGATGACGATCTGATAGACCAGCTAAATACTTCTCGCGAGCTTATTGAAGCCCTGTCTATTCCTATATACGACGAACCAGGTTTTGAAGCTGATGATATCATTGGAACTATTGCAAAAAAATTCGGTAATAAAAACAAATATGACATTATAATTGCATCCGGTGATATGGATACACTCCAGCTAATAGAAGATGATCATATTCGTGTGTTTACCCTTAAAAAGGGAATAACTGATACGGTTCTACTGAACGAAAAGGCAGTGGTAGATAGATTCGGTTTTGAGCCAATATATATCCAGGACTACAAAGCGCTCCGCGGTGATACATCTGACAATATTAAAGGCGTACCTGGTATCGGGGAGAAGACTGCCACAACCCTAGTCCAGAATTTTAAGACTATAGAAAATTTGTACAAAGTCTTGCGTAAGACCCCGGAAAAAGTTAAAGAAGCTGGCGTAACCGATAGAATAATAAAACTATTAATAGAACATGAAGATGATGCTGTGTTTTCTAAAATGCTAGCAAGTATCAGAACCGATGCACCTGTAAAAGTAACTATTCCGGAAAAAACCTGGAAAGAATCTTTTGACAAAGAATTAGCTGAGAAATGTTTCAGGAAATACGAATTCCGAACAATGATGGCGCGGTTTGACCCAGACTATGTAAAGCCAGTCAAAGAAAAAACAGAGAAGAAAACAAAGTCTACTATAAAAGCAGATACTGAAGAAGTAAAGCACAGCGTAGGACTATTTGTAGGCAATGTAGATGATGATAAATTCGAAGAAGCGCGTGTAATGATATGGCTTCTAAATTCTGACCATACTAATGCAAGTCTTGAAACTATAATGCTAGAAACAGGAGCAAAAAGTTTCGATGAAGCGTATACAAATTTAGAATCTGATATTAAAAAAGAACCCAAGTTATCATGGCTTTATGAAAATGTAGAAAAGCCACTTCTTCCACTACTATTTGCAATGTCCAAGCGTGGCATGAGAATGGATAGAAAATACCTAGAAGATTTCTCCATCAGAATAAAAGAAAAGCTAGCTTCTCTTGAAAAAGAAATAGTTGATATTGCAGAAGTTGATTTTAACTTGAATTCTCCAAAACAATTATCTCAAATACTTTTCGAAAAAATAGGCTTACCAACCAAAGGCTTAAAGAAGCGTAAAGATGGTTTGTATTCAACTGATGTTGATACTCTGATGAAGTTTAAGGACACTCCGATAGTTGCAAAAATGCTCGAATATCGCGAGTCTGAAAAATTACGCAGTACTTATATTGATGCATGGTTAGCACTACTGGACGCAAATGATGAACTTCATCCTAAATTTATTTCTTCAGGCGCTGTTACTGGTAGATTTGCATCGACAAATCCTAGTGTGCAGAATATTCCTATAAAAGGCGATATGGGTAGGGAAATTCGCCGCGCTTTTATTGCGCGCCCTGGGTTTGTACTAGCAGCATTCGATTATTCGCAAATAGAACTTCGCGTAGTGGCGCTACTTGCGCAGGATCCTGTACTGATAAATATATTTAAAAATGGGCAAGATATTCATAGTGAAGTTGCATCACGTCTATACAATGTAGAGCCGAGCGATGTTACTAAAGATATGCGACGTCATGCCAAAGTCGTGAATTTCGGAATACTGTACGGCATGGGAAGCACGGCTCTTGGTAAAGAAATGGGAATATCGCGGAATGAAGCCAAGAATGTAATTGATACTTATTTCGCACGTTTCCCAAAAGTTGCTCAGTATATAGACAGCGTCCTGACTTTTGCTCGTAAACATGGCTATACTGAAACATTATTCGGTAGGCGTAGATATGTGCAGGGTATTAAATCTAATATTCCGTTTATCCGCGCCATGGCGGAAAGAATGGCAGGTAATGCTCCGATCCAAGGCACAGCCACTGCTGACATAATACGTATCGCCATGAAAAATATCTGGGATATGATAAATGAAGAAAAATTAGAAAAGGATTTGTTCCCAATATTACAAATACATGATGAACTAGTCTTTGAAATAAAAGAGTCCAGACTGGGTGAGTTATCAGCTAAAATAAGGCAAATAATGGAACGAGGAATAGATAAAAAGTTCCTTGAAGGTAAAAAAGAAGTCCCAATTGTTACGGATATGCACTCTGGAAAAAACTGGGGTGAAATGGTATAATTGATATATTAGTACATAGAAATATGTAGGATATTCTTTTTACTCTAACTTATGGATGAAGCTAACGAAAAACCATATACTCCTAGTGGCGACATACAAATAATACTTTCAAAGTCTTATTCTTTGTTTTTCTTTGCTTTTATTATTGGTTTAATATTGGACTTCATATTCAAGGCTCGCATTGGTGTACCTACTCTTATGTATGCGGGCGTTGTTATAGTGTTTCTGTCCAGTATTTGGATATATTGGGCTCAAACTGTAAACAAGGCCCCTAAATATTTACCGAACGGTGATAGGAATTTTATGCTAGGGCCGTACAAATATTCTAGACATCCAACCTATTTCGGAATATCAATGCTGATGCTAGGTGCTGGGTTTGTAACAGACTCTGCTTCTGTTGTAGTAACAGCTGTAACAGCTTTCGTAATATCTGTATTTACATTTATGACTAAAGAAGAAAAAAGGCATATCAAAAAATACGGGGACAACTATTTAGCTTACATGAAAAAGGTAAGAAAAGTAATATAGCATGCTGTATTTAGTATCAGGTAAAGACTATAGTGCTGTAAAAAAAGAGGCTGATTCCATCATGTCTCTTTTCTCTAAAAAATCATCTTTTGCTGTAGAGCGCCACACAGCCATGACTATAACTGCTAAAGATTTGGCATACAGAGCTGAAGGCAATTCTTTATTCGGGGGCAATACTATATATATTATAGAATCACTTCTAGAAGACTACAAAGAAGAAGTTTTTAAAGTCTTAGAAGTTTTGGCGCAGTCACAGAATGTATTTATATTCTGTGAAGATGATGTGAACAAAGAAATAGAAAAAGAGTTCATAGCAGCCAAAGCCACTGTAAACATATTAAAATCAGCTCCAAAAGAAAAAGAAAACCCTTTTGCTATAACTGATGCACTATTAGCTAAAGATAAGAAAAAGACCTGGCTCTTGTACAGGAAAGAAATAGATAAAGGCGAAAGCCCAGAAGCAGTGCTAGGCCGGTTTGTATGGGCTATAAAGACACTTGTACTAGTTACTAAATACCCAAAAGAAACAGCGGCGTCTCTAGGTATTGCACCGTTTGTATATAGTAAAACCAAGTCTATTTCCAGAGCTTGGTCAGAAGGCGAGCCGGAGAAGATGTATACAGAAATGCTATTTGGTATAAAACCAGGTGACGATATGGAATACCATTTAGAAAAATTAATACTAACTATGTAAATACTAAAACCGCCCCACAGGGCGGTTTTAGTATTTAGATTAGGCGGTTATTTGAGGATTTTCACCTTTGTAGTATTTACGAACCAAAAGGATAGTAGTTAGGGAAATTAGTAGCCCAAGCGCCATTAGAGGAATAGTTACCAAGTCGTATAGGTATATGTAGAATGCTTTACAACTAGCCGCTGCGTCACATGTTACAGAATTCTCTTTTCCGAAATAGTATACCCAGTTATGTACTAGGGAGAAGAACATACCAAACCCTGTCATCCAACTAAGATAGTGCCAAACATTTTCCTTTTTAAATTTCGCAACAAAGCCTATTAATAGCTGAGGAAAAATAAATATTCTTTGTAGCCAGCATAGCTTGCACGGTGTGTATTTGGCTACTTCGGAATAAAACAAACTTCCAGCCATTGCTGTAATTAGCAGTGTTAAATATAAATTAAGAGCATTATCTTTAACATATTTGAGCCAAGAACTTTTTTCATTATGAAAGAATGCTAATGCTAGTAGCGTAATTACAGATATAAATATAACAACTAGTATACCAATACTATAAGTATGATTAACGATGTATTGTAATAACATATTATCTATTCTTAACTTCGTCTAAATATTCTGCTTTCTGTAGGTTTAGCTCAGCTGTTTCTTCTTCTGTTAGGGAACATGAAACTTTGGAAGCTAGGTCGATAGGTGCTACTTCTTGAGACATTATTTCTCCATCAGTAAACACCCAAGTAGGGTAGCTTTGTATACCAGCGTCAATACAAACTTGTGTTTGTGGTGAGCCTGCTCCAGCAGTTGAACATTCTATATAAGGAAGCTTCTTAACTGATTTCATAAACAAAGCTTTTTGGTTAGCGCAGTGTGGACACCATGAAGCTCCATAGAATTTAGCTTGTGCATCTGTTAAACACTGAGCAACTTTGTCTACTGCGGCTAGTCTAATAGGGTTTTGCTTGCTAGCTGTTTCTTTGCTACTAGCTACAGCTAAAATAACAATTAATACAATGATAGCAATAACTGTCAATATAAAAATTTGTGCCTTTTTCATAGGGTTAGTATAGCACGGAAAATGCGTCTTTAAAATTACAAAAGACCCTGGATTCAGGGCCTTTTAAAAGAGTTAAAAATTTAGATTTAGTACGAATTTGCCAACGATTGGGCTACCATTATAACCAAAATCATTTTGCCTATAGCCAGCTCCTAGCGTAAAAGAAGTTTTATCCGTTACATTTTTCTTTAGCTGTAGACCGGTACCTATTAGCGCCTGGTTATATAGACCTATTTCAAAATTATTTTTAATTTTTTTATTAATTTCGCTGTAGTACCAGTACCATCCCTCGGAATCTTCTGCGTAGCCAGTAAAATTAAATTTTCGGTAATTTAGTTTAAGAGTAGCAGCAATAACTATGGTTTTGCCTATGAATTCGTATCCATAACCTGCACCTAGCATAATATTTTTACTCGTGTACGATGGTCCGGCGACTACCTCGGCGTAGTTACGGTCCAGGTATAAGAAGTTCCATAAGCCAAATCTTTTATAAATTTTCTTGTTTACATGAGCAAAGGCAAATAGGTCCGCTATAGATGTGCCGTTTTGGTTGAATTTTATCTCAGAAGATTTTAAGATTTCTTTTTGGGAATAGGAATTAACTGTAAATAAACAGCAGGCTAGGGTAATATATAAAGTTTTCATAAGAGTGTGATTTTATAGTATTATAACACATGTAAAAAGACGGGACTTTTATAGGTCTTGATTCTAAAGGATAAATGTGTTATTTTTTAATAGTTTACTCAATATCCCCTTGTAGCTCAGTCGGTAGAGCAGCTCCCTTTTAAGGAGATGGTCGTAGGTTCGATTCCTACCGAGGGGACAAAAATAACTAAAAATTTTATGAAAAAACAATTTTATCTAATTGTAGAGAATGTTCGTAGTAGCGAGAATGTGGGATCGTTCTTCCGTACGGCTGACGCTCTGGGTGTAGATAAAATTTACCTCGTAGGCTACACACCAGCACCTCTTGATAAATTCGGCAGGCCGGATAGCAAGATAGCCAAGACAGCATTGGGCGCAGAGCTAGTTGTGCCATATGAATCTTGTAAAACCATAGCTCCATTAATAAACAGACTCAAAAAAGATGGATTTACAGTAGTGGCTCTTGAGCAAGACGCTAATTCTATAGACTACCGCAAACTAAATACTAAAAATAAAATAGCTCTAATAGTAGGAAACGAAGTTACAGGTGTTACTAAATCAACTCTTAAAAAATGTGACGCTATAATAGAAATCCCAATGATGGGGGTTAAAGAATCTTTAAATGTATCTGTGGCTACAGGTATAGCACTATCTCGAATAGTAAAATAAAAACCTTGCCGGGTTTTATCCTAGCAAGGCCTTGTTATATCAGCACACACATAAAGCAGCGATATCTTTTTGAGGGTTTTACACCAGGCCAGGGGATATAGCCCCTGGCTAGTATAAAACCAAAACTAAAAAAATGAAAAAATTATCTTATTTATTTAATTATAATACAAATACAATTTTTTAAACAGAGCCTATTTGTACAAGACCTGATGCGTCCTGCAGTAGTGGGAACTGCGGCCAGCTATGACTTGGCGTTCTATCTTACCAGTACAATTTCTCATACTACATTTCTCGCCAGTTTTGCGGTATGCATTGTGTTTGTTCTGGAATTCACCACGCTGTCCATAAATATTACGGTAGTCGCTCATAGAATCGCCCCCAAAGTCTATTCCGCGACGCAAGACACGGATCATTTCTTTGTGTAGTAGTTTACGAGATTTTCCCGGGATTTTAGACCATTTACTTTCCGGGTGAATGCTGGATGCGAAAAGCATTTCATCACTATAAATATTACCGATGCCGGATATTGTACGCGTATCCATTAGCAGTGATTTTATTGGCCTACTATTAGCTGGAGCAGTATCGAGAGCCCCCATGAAATCTTTGTAACTTATGT
>CAZTIN010000012.1:0-16759 GCA_964613525.1 uncultured Candidatus Saccharibacteria bacterium | reverse complement strand
TGGTGTCCGTCTGCGCCTGTGCCTGCGCTTGTTCCTGTTCGGGCATCTCGCCTCTCCCTCCCGGCATCTCACCGGATAACATCAGCATCACGAATGAAGATACATAACTAATTCGCGGTCAGGATTTGAACCTGATTTGCTAATAATTGCCGACTCCTGAGCGCGTCACCGAAGCCAACAACTATCAACTTCCTACCAGGCGACAGTAGTTAGTGTGTTCCCACCACACCGCCGCTAAAATGCAATTCCTGCCTCCTATGCGCCCACCAACTCGCGCAACGTAGCGGGCACAATTGCATCGCCCCACGTCGCATTGCGCCGCACTGCCATAAAGTCCTTAAAGTCGGTCACATCGCCTTTGGCCCACAACTCGTAACGGCCTGGCCCTAAAATGTCGCGCTGTGTAGCCGCGGGCTGTTGCTCGAACCATGCCGCCCCGTCCTGAAAACGCAACGGAATGCCCTCGACTTTTGGTAGAAGGCTGCATCGGCAATTAGGGTGACTTTTGAACTCTGTTTCCAGATCGTATTCCTCCCCATCCGCGGCAAGGCATCCAGGGCATACCCGGCTGTCTCTTGCACTCAAGCGCACATACGACGTCACCACACCCGAACGACGATAGGACTCCAGCGAAGCGGTTCTGTACGTCCTCAACTGCTCACTTCTGGCTATGGTCATCATGCGGTCTAGGCTGCCCGTCGCCCCCTGCGCCATCAGCCGCGCTATCTTGCGCGGGTTGTAACCTAAGGCGATGCCCGTCACGAGTTCGTTGGTCAATCCGTCCGCGGCCAAAGGCCAACTTTGCACCAGCAAATTGCGCAGCGGCGAACCGTTGCCTGCCAAGCCTGCCATGAGTTCGACCGACTCGACCGGCAAGCGATTGAAGCCCGCGCTCACACCCTGCACCGTCAGCGCATTTTCGGCGTGCGCCACACCCAGGCGGGCCAACCGTCTTTGCTGCGCGGTAATCTGCACCTCGGTTTGGTCGCTGTAACGCTCCAACTCCTGCGTCAACTGCACCAACAGTTCGCGGTAGCGGCGTTCGTTGAGTAGCATCTCCGCTGTAATGGTGCGCCCGTCACGGCGTCTATCGGCCATGTCTAGGGCCAGCGCGTCGATCTGCCCCTGCAAGCGTCGCTCCACGGTCAGCCAACGCTGTGCCATGTCACGCAGTTGCGTGCGCTCCATACGCAATAGGTCGCGCTTAAATTGACGCATGACGCGCACCACTTCGATGTCAGGCATCGTCGCCGTCGTCCTCTTGGTCAAATTGTCGCTGTCGTGCCACCATCGTGGCGGCCAGCGTCGCCATTTGCTCCTGCTGCGCTTGCTTACGTGCGTCCTCTAACTCGGCTAACTCCTGCTCGGTGTAGCCCTCCTGCTGCATTTGCCACATCAGCGGCACACCCGCGGCCACACTCTCCTTGCGAATCAATGCCTGCGTGTAGGGCTGTACGGTTTCGGGCTTGTCAAAGACAGGCACAATGGCGTTGTCGTCTACCTCGCCCGCGCCGCTGATGCGCAGCAGAAAGGCCGCCAGTTCGCTCCACGTGGCTGTAAAGCGCGTGATATACTGCTGCGCCTTGTGATTCAAGGGCGCTTCCATTGCAATCAACGACTCGCCCGACGGGTCGCCCCCCTGCCCAAAAAAGTAGTGCTTGGGCGTGCGGCTGATAATCGCAATGGCGGTCGTCCACTTGTCAATCGCTTCAAGATAGTTTTTAAGCGGCGTGGGGTCAAACTGTCCCACGCTGGTGGCCTGCCCCTCGCCGTCCGCGGCGGGAATGTCCCAAATTTTGTTGGGTGCGTTCTTAAATTTGCCGGGGTCTGCCTGGCTAATAATCCAACGCTGTGGAAACGCGCCAAACTCGGCGGCAATCATCATGTCGGCCAACAGTTTGTTGATGGCGTCCTGTGGCTCTTTGACGTTCTGCAACTCGCTGCTGATCACCCTGCGCTCACGCCGGAAGTGGAAGACCGGCACCACACCATACGGGTTGGCCTCGCTGCCTACCGGGTCAAACGACTTGGCGTTGGTCACTTCGTTGAGTGTCACCAGCCCGTTGTTGGTGTAGCGCACCTGATTGCGGCTGCGATAGTATTCCAGCCGGTCGGGATAATAGAGCGTCAAATAACGATACTCGTCATCACCCACCCACCACTTGGCCGCAAAGCGTTTGACGCGCGGCTTGTCGGCCTCGTAGAACAAATGCACGGTGCGCGGGTCGTTGTAGTAGGCGTCCGGCTCGCCGGTCACATCGTCGGGCCAGGCCAGAATAAACGATTCGCCGGTGACCAGCGCGGCCAAATGCGCGTCGTGCGCTTCCATCGTCAACTCGGACGCGGTCAGTAGTTCGGCCAGGCGTTCGGTCAAGGCTTCATTGTCTGCCACCACAAAGCGCTGCAACTGCACGCGTTCGAGTACGCTGTCAATCACCACCGCACACCAGTTCTGCGTAAACTTGGCGTTGAGTTGGCTAAAAATCTCGCGCATACGGTCATGCGAGTAGATCAGCGGCTGCCGCCCCTCGTAATAGTCCCAAAACAACGTGTGCTGTCTGTTTTTATAAAGCAGCGTCTCCACCGCCCATTCGAGATCGGTCATCCTGAATAACTCCCCCCCTGGCGGCGTGGTAGCGCAGCGGTCAACTCGTTAAATGCGCCGCTGGTCGCGTCCATAATGTCGTCGTGGGCCAAGTCAGGCTGTCCGTGCATATGCGTTAGCCAGCGTTCGTTCCATGCCCCGCGCAGCAATTTGACGTTGCCCGCATAGGCTTGCGCCGACAACCCTTTGGCACGCGTCAACTTGTCGCCTTGCGGTCGCACGCCGCGCGCATCGTAGCCCGCGAGCTTGCCGGTTAGGTAGCGATTGTCACGCTTGCCGCTGGCCCCGCCCTCCATTTCCCAGCGCACCTCAACCGTGCGCCCGTCCTGGCTGGCTGTATTCAAAATGCGTTCGTCGGTTGCCGCTGGCCCCATTTGCTCCTCGATACAGTCCAACACAAAGTAGGTGTCGCCCACACGCTTCATCTTGACACCCGCGGTAAAGTCCGGGTCATCTTTGGCTAGTTTTTTCTCGCTCGCCGCCAAGTCCCAAAAACGCACGGTGCGCCCTCCACTCGGCACAGCATCGACAATTTCAAACCAGCCCCGATTAAACACCTTGCCCGCTGTGGGCTTGACTAGCCAGTTGCCGCCGCGTTGCCGGTCACCCAACAATCGTTCTCGTTCTACCAGCGGCAGCGCCATGAGGTTGGCAAGATAGCCCGGATCGGCGTCGAGCAATGCCTGATTGTCGTACACGCTCGACTTGATAAAAGTGAACGACTTCGGTTCGCTGCCCGGATACAGTTCACGCAATTCTTCAGGTGAGTCTGCCCAGCGCAATGAATCGTTGACCACCACAAACCAGCGCACTACCCCACAGTGTTCGGGGATCGCCCACCCGTCGGCGTCAATGTACCAACCCACAAACTCGTGTATCCAGCCGCCTGTCTCATCATCCGGCGGCACCGGGTTCATGGTCGCCCGAATATAGGGGCGAATACCCGACGTGGAGCGCATACGACTTAGCATGTAAAAGAACATAATGCGCTCGAAGTGCGGCAGCTCGTCCCAGTTGAGCAGCGTAATCTGTGCGCCCTGCCAGTCGAGACGGTTCTTGGCATGTTGCATGTGCGCAAACTGATGCTTCGCGCCGCTCGGATATGTCCACGACATTTCCGACTGATTGCTTTTGGCGCCCAGCAGCGGGTAGAGCTTCATCGACTCATCCCACAGCCCGCCAGGGTTGGCGATTTGCGGAAACGTGCGCCGGAAGGTCACCGCGCGAAAGCCTGAATTGTGAACGTGCCGCAGCGGTTCCAGCAACAGCGCAAAAGTTTTTCCGCCACCCGCCGCGCCACCATAAAAGACAATATCCGCTGACGAGGACAAAAACTGCTGTTGCGGGCCAGGCTGCGCCTTAATCTCGGTCTTGTCTGCCATTGTCCGGCAATACCACCACCACGCCTGCGCCCGGCAAATCGTTGCCGTTGGTCGTCACGTCGAGTTCGTTCTTGGGCGCACCGTCAATGTGCTGATAGATAAACTTGGACAGTGACAACCAATCCTGTGCGTCAAGCGGCTTGGGCGCCTCGTCAAAGGTGACCTTGCCGGTCGTCGCCCCTTCCCATAGCAGCTCGGCCAACTTTCTTTTGGCTGCCACGCCATCGCGCTTGCTATTGCCTGCTTTCTCCAGGATCGCGGTTAATGTTCGGTTCTTTGGCGGTCGCCCGTTGGGGTTGCCGCTTTCGCCTTTCTTCCAAGCCATTGTTATTTACTGTTTTTCAGTGCGTCACTCATCTTCTCGTCCACCAATCCGCCCCGACAGCACCAGCGCGCAGCAGACGGCGATCACGCCGTACAGCCAGCACACGACCGCGATGGCGGTGACTATCTCCCACATGCCAGCCACGCATAGCACAGGAGGGCCACGGCGGTCAGGGCGAGGGCAGCGGCTAGGGCGGTGGTCATACTTGCACCCAACCAAAAACGGATGGCTCCCAAACATTGTTGTCAACCGTTGACTCCCACACGCTGCCGTTGTGCGTGACCTGTGCGCCCAGGGCATAGGCATCATGCGAGCCGCTCGGCTGCACCCAAATCGGAATCACCGACTGTGGTACAGCGTGCGTCCACAATGCGGGTACGTTCGGCGGCTCCCATCCCGCTTGGCTCGTATGCGACTGAGCGCACTCGTACAGGTTATCGTTGTAGGCAAACAAGTCGCCCGCGATGTATGCGGTGTCCGCTTGCCACTGCGGGTAGCGGTTGACCAGCGCGGCGTAGTCGGCACTGTCCATCTCGTCTTGGCGCAAAAACAAGCTGCTCCACTCGATCACTCGCTCGGCAACCTCGACCACGCTGCGATTCTCGGGTGTCGTGCCGATGTAGCGGTCTAACTGTGCCTCGGATGCGGCCGCAAAGTGGCTGCGAATCGCGGTCAACTGCTGCTCGGTCAGTGTGCCGCTTGGCTCGTCCTCATCCGCTGCGCTCCACAGGGTGACGTAGGTAGTGTCTGCCGCCACGGTGTTGAGCCACGCCTGGTCAACGCCTAGCACCTCAATGACATAGGCGTTAGGTAGCGTTGGCAATTGATAGGACTGTTGGCCTGTCACGTCTTGCCAACTGCATGGATGGTCATCTGCCAACTGCGGACGGTTGACGCCATCAGTCAGCCACGGTGTTACAATTTGCGCGCGCATTAGGCAATCGCCGCGTCTAGCGCATTCGCCGCTGCCCCGCTCAACTCCCTGGGCCAAGAAATCACATCGCTCACCGCGCCGCCTGTGCCGATGGTGCTCAGTTTCCCAGATGTGGCTGTGGCGAAGTTGGATGCTGACGAATAGGTGAAGCGCAAGACGTTGTTGCTGTACACCCTGATGGTCGTGCCATCGGCAACAATCACAATTCTGTGTCCATTGCTCACACCCGCAGAGTTCACAGCGCGCTGAGTTTCTACCCCCGCTACGCCTTCATACAGCCCCAAGCTCCCATCACTGGTTACATACACATACCAATAATTTGTGGCATCTTGTCTCCTGAATACCACAACAGATGGTCCACTGCTAGGCTTAGTCGTCTGCGTCCACTCAATAACACAGTTTGCTTCATGGGTAAACGTCGTCCCTGCCGCCACACTCCCCGCCAATCGCTGTGTGGCGAGGCCGTAGTCTGTGTCAAACGGCGCGGGTAGGTCGAGGACGCGGAAGTTGTCTGCGGTAAACGCTGTGGTCGTAGAACCAGTAAGCGTCGCGTAGACAGTAGCGGTATTTAGCGTTGCGTCAACCCATGCCACTGTCCAGTCGAGATACTCAGTCCCGCCTTTAACTAGCAGGAACGCGCCTGTAGATCGCAGGACAACAGCGGCTTTGTAGGCCGCCCCATTTGTAATGCCACCCACCACTAATGACCCAGAAGAAATAAAGGCAATCAGGCCACTGGTGGGATGTGCATAAATAGCGTACAGCGTTGGTGTTGTGAGTTGATTTGAGTCCCATCCCACCAGGTAATCATGCCCCGCGCTGCTCTGCAACGAGCCAGCAATGACCGCCCTGCCTATCGCACGCGCCATCGCTTCGCTCCATATACCAGGGTCGCCAAACGACGCCCCGCCCGTAGCGAACTTTAATTTCCCGTCCGCAATCGTCAATACCTCGTTGGTATCCGTAATCGTCAGCGTCCCTGGCCCTGGCTCTGCGGTGCGCGGGCTGGCTAACGGCGCGGCCTCTGCGGTCACAAAATCGTCGCGCAAAAGCCACTCGATACCCCCACCCCCCACCAGGCGCACGCCGACACTCGGCCCCACAACCACGCCGTTACTAATCCGCACCCCTGCCTTGCCGCCTACCGTGATACTCATACTTATGTCCTGTCCGCCGTGGCGACAAAGGTAATCGTGCCGTACATCAGTGTTACCTCCTCGCCCGCCGCTGTTGTGCCTTTGAGTTCGTAATCGTAGTCACCCGACAATTCGCGCGTGTCGTCTGCTGCAAACGTCACAATCAACTCGTTGAGACCGTCCGTGTCGGGATAGTGTTCAATGTCCCCGTCCGCGCTGGTCGGCGTGAGTTTGACCGACAAATTGCGACTAACGAGCAACTCGCTTGTCCAGTTGTGCAACCACACGTCGTCGTCATTGCTGTCGGTGACGGTGACGGTCACAGGCACGTCGTTGCCCGCGTGCAGCGTAATGTCAACCTGTTCAGCGAGTGCGGAGGTGGTCATTGCGCGGCCTCGTCCGTGCCCTCGAATGCGATATTGCAACCCAAGCACCAGGCCGCCAGTCGAATCAGCGTCACGCCGCACCACACGCGCAATCGAAACTGGTGCGTGTAAACAGTGCGGATGTTGACTGTCAACGTCGTGTTCGGCAAAGGCACGCGCGCATAATGGGTATAGTTGCTATTTAGGCTTGCCATGTATCCCCCACCGCCTTGAGCAAATCGCGGCCATGCACGACTTTGGCACTGTAGGCAACCACTTCGGCGGGTGGCTCGCGTCGCGCCATAACGTTGCCGATGCCCCAATTGTAGGCGTGCAACGCGTCGTAAACGCCGTTGGTGTTGTCAACGCACCAAGCCAGGTAAGCCGCGCCAACTTCGATATTCTCCACGGCGTCAAAGGGGTCACTGCCAAAGTTAATCTTCGCAGACCACTCGGCCCACGTTGCGGGCATAATCTGCATGATGCCCTGTGCGCCCGTCGCACTCACGGCGCGCGGGTTCCAGCTTGAT
The DNA here is from genome assembly GCA_964613525.1 of uncultured Candidatus Saccharibacteria bacterium. Classification (GTDB taxonomy): domain Bacteria; phylum Patescibacteriota; class Minisyncoccia; order Phycocordibacterales; family UBA9973; genus 2-01-FULL-33-17. The sequence continues at coordinate 9,482 of CAZTIN010000012.1, read as the reverse complement.
TCTGCCCACGCCACCGATGCCAGCAACTCCCATTCGATGCCCACGTCTGCCGCGGCCTCTTTGATTGCCGCCAAAATGTAATCGCTGTCCTCGCTCTGTCCGGGCTGTGCTTCCAAATAGCGCAACGGGTCAACAAAACCGTCAAACGGTGCGCCGCGCGTGTAGGGGTTGACGCGCATAGCAAAGTGCAAGTGCGGCCCTGTGCTGTTGCCTGTGTTGCCACTACGCCCGATGATGCTGCCGCGGTTGACCGCCTCGCCTTCGTCTACCTTGCGCGCACTCAAATGGGCATACAGGGATTCGCCCCAACTATGACGCAGCTTGATATACTCGCCATAGCCGTCAACGTCCAGCCGTGACTCCATGACTACGCCACTATCTACCGCACCGATGGGTGTGCCGGATGGCACAGCAAAATCCACGCCGTTGTGACCGGCAAGGGCAAAGCGCGCATAGTCCTGCGGGTTGTCCCCGAAGCGTTGGCTAACAATGCGCTGTGCAGGGTTGGCGATAGGATGGGCAAGCTGTGGCGTCGCCTGTGCGGGTGGCTTGCTCACGACGGGAATGTAATTCTCGAATGGTTCCGTGGTTGTATGCTGCCAGTGATAGCCTTCCAACGCGCCACGGATGGGACGCAGATCGAACGAATCCCACGGGTGCGAATAATCGTATGAAAAAACTTGGTAGCTATGAATGCGCTTGTCGTTAATGCCCATGATGAACTCGTCAAGCCAACGACAATAGGCGTCACTGCCTGCGCCCAACGTTCGCAAGTAGCCGTCATGAGGCCCGCCGGTTACAACGTGTTCGTCAATTGCCGCTTCACCGACCACCCACTCAACATCTTGCCAGGGGCAAGCACGCAAACGGTCATAATGGCCCGGCACGCAGGGCACGTTGGTTGCGCCGTAAATATGCAGCACGCCGATGTGATGGCCCTCGACAATGGCCAGATGGCTTCCCTCAAACACGGTGTAGTCGGCTTGCGTGTTGCCTGTGCCGTCCACGGTGCGCGGGTGTCCCGTGCTGAAATTAAATGCCCCGCCGCGCAGCCCGTGGACACGCAGGCGTTGGAGGAACGCTGTGGTATAGCGGTCAATGGCGGCACGGTCGCCATTCGTGGCGTCAGGCTCGTTGATTGGCAAAAAGAAGGTGCGCTCAACCGGCAAATGGTAATTGCCCGATGCCACCTTCATCGCCCACTCGTTAGCATGGCGTGTGCCTGTGCCCACAGGATCGGCCCACATATCCTGCTTCTGCTCACTCTGGGGATGATCGCGCGCCAAAATGTAGGCGTCTTTGGGTAACACCGAAAGCAAGTCACGGCAGGCGTCACGGTTCGACCAGTGCCACTCAAAGAGTTTGACGCTGCGATATTGCATTCTCTCCACATGTGCATAATCGTGCTGGTCGGGATGAACTCTGATCCAGTGGCATCCAAGTTTATGACTCATGGACACGATGCTCCTTGCCGTGGCAATCCAAGCACAGCGACACGACATCCAGCCAATTTTCGCGCGCGTAGCCCCTGTGGTGATGCCAGTGCGCGGCTTGCGCCTCTTGGCAATGTTCACATACCATTGTCCAAGCTGGAGGCAAAGCGCCGCGTGATACTGCCAGATTTACCGCTGCGCGGCCCCTTATCTTGTCCGCCGTGGAGCGCTTCTGTCGGTGTCGCTGTTTGCCATACTCGCTTTGTTTCTTCAGAATATTTTCACGATGCGCCCGATGATAGGCGCGTGAATAGGCGGCCTTGCAAGCACAGCAAACGCTATAAGTCTTGCCGGCATCTCGGCCAGTCTTGTATTGAGAGAATTCGGAAAGGGGCTTCGCCTTTTTACACTTACTGCATTCTTTCAGACCATCAGGCGTTAGCAGGGGCTTGTGGTTTTGATGCCCCTTGATGAAATGAACAGGCTCCCCTTTTTTTAGCCCTCTTGCTCTAACGGTGTGGGTGGCAAGTGTCGTGGGTTGACCACAGCCGCAATGGCAGTAGCCGTAGGGGATTTCTTGCGTTGGGTGCTGGGTAGGGGTATGATCAGGCATGGTACGTGCGCTCCTATCGCATGTACTGAATGGGTAGCAGGTGCGCTCTAACGCCCTGCTACTTTTTATGTGGTTTACTCCTGCATTATACCCCAACTCGACCATTTGTGCTAACGTCATTCGTTGCCCTCGTCGCGTTGCAGCATCTTGCCCACGGCTTCGTGCTGCTTGCCGTCCTCGTAAGCCACCGCGCCGATGTAGGCCGCGACAATGCCCATGATGGCTGTCACTACGGTGTCGGGGTCAATCTGCTCTTGGTTGAGATAGGCGTTGATCAGAATAAAAATTAGGCCGACAATCGCCGCCCAGAATTTGCGCGACTTCAACACCCAAACAAACTTGTTTTCTTCGTACATGGTCAGCCCCTACTACTGATACAGCACCCGGCACACGACCTCTAGTGCCTCGCTCGACAAATCAGGCAGTTGCGACATTAGCCATTGAAAAAAGGCCGACAGCACCATCAGCGCGGCAAAAACCAGCATCATGCGCCATTCCGCGCGCCGGTAGTAGCGTTCGGTTTCTATGCGCCTTAGCTCTATCTGTGCCTCTTGCCTGTCATCAATCATTGCCTATGGTGTCGCGCGGTTTGAACTCGCTGCGCCGGTTGTCGAACATCATTTGTTGCAGCACGTTTTTGAGTTCGTGGACAATGCGCTCTAGGCGCAAATTGCTCTCGACAATCTCACGCGTGAGTGCCTGCAAATCAGCCTTGTCGGAGCGCAACTGTTCGGCGTAGGCGGTTTCACGTCGCAAAGCGTCTGCCCGGTCAAGCCGCATTTGATAGACCAAATAGACCGCAACGGCGACGGGGAAGCCCGCCTCTGTGATCAATTTGAAAATGTCGAGTTCTGCCACGCGTCATCATATCCATCAACTCGCCACACCAAGCCGTCAGCAAAATGTAAGGTTATCGTAGCGCGCCGCTAATGGTGCGCGTTGTATGCTGTGGTTGGTAGGTGCGCCGCAATCGCATCTGCCGTGGGGTAACAGGGCGTTGACGCGCTCTGTTACTCCCCTCCCCACGCTCGTGGACAAAAAAAGAGCGTGCTATAGACAACCTAGCACGCTCCAGTCCACAGTGTGTGGACTTAATCAAAACTCTTTCACCACGTACCACAATCCGTTCTCCTCCTTGATTAGCCCCTCAACGCGCAAGCGATTCAGCAAATTCCATGCGCCTCGACGGTCTTTGTAACCAAGCAGGTCGGCCACCTGCGTCGCAGACATTTTGTAGTCCAACAGGTGAAAGCACAGCATAAAGCCGCGCTCGGTCGCGCTCCATTCGCGCTCGTCTGCGTCAATCGTCATGCGCTTCCACCAACTTGACGAACCGGCCCGCAAACTTGCTGATGTGTCGCACGCGCTCGGTGTCGAACATGGACACCCACCCGTTAGAGACTTCGCACAGCTTCGGGGTGTCGCTGCCTTCGGGGTAGTAGTGATAGGGTTCGCCGCGCCGGTCATAGCTGGCGGGTTTCGCGGGGTCAATCATGTCTAACTCCTGTAGCAGTTCAGCCAGGTAAACCGTGCCACCGTGGTCGGATGTCGGCACATAGATGTAGGCTTTGGGGTTGTCGATAAAATGCGCCGCAGCTTGCTCCGGCATCCATAACACCTGTTTTGGCACGTTGTGGATGGGCGGGCAAAGTTTCAACCCGCGATTGCGAATGCAGACGCGCACCGCGGGCACGTAAGCGGAGTTGCCTGCAATCGCCATTAGACCACCTCATGCAAACGTTCGCGCAGACGAGCAAACGCCCGCACACCCAACGCCTTGACAGCCCCTTCGTTGCTGCTTAAAAATCCAGCAATTTCGGCGTTGCTGTAGCCCTCCATGCGATAGACCACCCAATCTTCCTGGCGTGGCGGCAACATGCGAATGGCGTGCTGCACGGCGTCTTCGCGAACGCTCTGCTCGGCAAGTTCGTGGGGCGCGGGCGCGCTTGCCACAATCGACTCGCTATCGAATGCGTCCAGTTCGATCTGTTCCGGCACGTTGCCCCGCTTGCGAAAATAATCAATGATGGTTGTGTTGGTAATGCGCCACAACCAGCCGCTTGTGTGCTGTACAGCCCCGTTGCCACGACGCAAAGCAGCGATGGCACGCAGGCAGACCAGTTGCGCTATATCCTCGGCATCCTGCATGTTTGTCTTGAAGCGCACATAGTTGAGAATGCGGTCGTAATAGGACACCAGAGCTTCTTCCACGTCGATCAGGGTGTCGGGTTCGTCAGCCATGCGTCACCTCCAGCCGTTTCGCCTTAATGCGTTCGAGGCGTGCGGTCAGACGCGCGGGCAAGTCCATGCCGGGATGCGTGGCGATGCGGGTCAATTGCGTTGCAATTGCGCGCGTGCCTCCGTCTCGGTCACGTTCAAAGCAGCGCGGCATAGTTACCAGATACGCCCACCACTCATGCACGTCAAACAATAGATCAGCACCCCACCAGTACGCCCCTCCTGGCCCCAACGCCGTCAACAACATCATGGCGCAGTCGGCCAACTCGTCCAGCACATCCAGGTCTTTGGCACGGTTGCGCGCATACTGTGGCTTGCTGCGCAGGTGCGCGTCGATGGCCTCGCCAAGTTCAGTAACCGCGAACAAGAGCGCGTCCTCGGTACTGGGCGTCGGCCAAACGTCTTCGAGTTCGCGGCGATACGTCCAGACAATTTCATGGCAACGTTTCAGTGTTTCAGCGAGTGTCATAGTTCCCCCAAATACTCGTCAATGATTGCCATCACGTCTTCCACGCTATCCCACACCACGGCGCATTTATAGCCCTGTATGCTCAAGCGGCGTATCCACTCCAGTTGCGGACGCGTCGGCTTGTTGCGCCCGCACTTGAGTTCTATCCACAGCCCGTGAAACTGTCCGCTTGGCACAGGCAACATGAGATCAGGCACACCAGCACGAAGCCCAGGCTCGACGCGTTGGCCCTGCCGGTACTGCCCGTTGGGTATGGCGAAAATCAGCCCGTACTCGGCAATGGTGGCAGCGCGCCGGTCGCACTCGGCAATCACGGCAGCTTGCAGGTCGCGTTCGCTCAACTTGGGCGCGTGCGTTGCCTGTGACGTTGCGTGTGCCGGTTCGCCCCCTACCACGAGGTCAGGGTTGGCGCGCAGCAGTTCGGCCAGTTCACGGTCGGTCATAGTCCCTCCTTTTGCATGGTCAATATCCACCCGCCATTCACCGGGCACGCATCGACACGCGCCTGAAGAAATTGCGCTGCGTTGAGCGCGGCTTTGAGTTCGTCAAGCGTGAGCAATCGCCCGAAGTGCGATGCCATTTCCTCGGGCGGCGGTGGCGATAGCAGGTCAACCAAATGCGTGGCGCGCTTTTCGATTTCTACGCGCAGCACGGGCGTTACAAGTTCACGGTTGCCACTGATGCGCAGCTGTCCATCTTTTACTTTGAGTCGAATGCCCATGCGCAGCAGATTGCCGTAGAACACTTTGATGGGCAGATTGTATTTTTCGATAGACATAGTTGCTCCCCAACTATATTTTTGAGCATTTTTCCGTGTGACGGGTTTTGTGACGGGTTTTCTAGACTGTGACGGGTTGTGACGGGTTTACCCTATTGTTTATATAATTGAAAAAAAATAAGGATTTTTCAATCAATCTTTACGCGATAAAATGTAATTAGTAAAACAATAGGGTAAACCCGTCACAACCCGTCACACCCGTCACGCACTCGTGTAATTCCCTGATGCCAACCTGTCACAAACCCGTCACGGCGATAGATGGCTTGTGATTCCTGCGATCCATCGTTCGACAGGATCATCCATGAGCGATGGCGAGGGCGGCTTGTCCACCCCCGCTTGGCTCCACAGAAATAGATAGCCGTCAACGAAAATGGCAATGCGTTCGGGGAGCGGCGCATCTTTCGGTAGTTCCAGCGCGGCTCTGGCCCCGGCGTTATAGCCGTCATAGAATCCCTTGCGGTAGGCGATGTCATTTTCGTCTGCCATCATCCGGCCTCGCTGATCAGCGAGAACGAATAAAACCAACCCGTGCGCTTCTTGTCCTTGCGCACATTCAGGCGCGAGAGTTCGCGCCCAAAATTCGTGCTGTTGAGTTCATGGTGCCCCGACCGATTGCACCAATTCGAGTAGTTTTGGAACGCAGAAGTCGCGAGCGTTTCGCCGCCTGCTTCCGTGCGCTCTGCCAACCACAACGCTACCGGATTACTCTCTAACTTAAATTCGTTCTTGGCGTCGTCTACCGCAGCTGCGTTGGTGAATTGCCCTTGCCGTCGCAGACGCAGCAATCCTTCCAGCGCCCAGTTGAGAATGCCCGGCAATTCGCCGCTTAGTTTGTCGATAAGATGGATGTCTTTCTCGGCGTCCTTGAACACGCGGTGAAAACGAATTAGCTTTAACCGGCGATGCAATGCGTTCGAGGTGTCCTTGACGGTGGGCATATCATTCATGGCCCACCAAATCTTGGCGGTGCTATCAAAGCTGAAGGGCGTACCATAGATGGGGCGGGCGCGGATTGTCTCACCCGACACAATGCGCTTGATATAGCCCTCGGCCATACTGCCCCCGCGTTCGGATTCCGTGGAGAACACAATGCGCTTGCCTGGGAGATCGGCTAGGTCATAGTTGCCCGCCAAACCGATGGTCTGGAAGTTCATTCCCACCGCAAGCGGCCCCAGCAGCTTGCTTAGAATGGTAATCATCACCGTCTTGCCGTTGCCACCCTCGCCCGCCAACCACACCATCGCCTCTTGGTTGGTATCCTGCGTGATGCTGTAGCCCACCAGTTCTTGCAACAGCAAGGCAAGGTCTGGGTCTGGCGTCTTGCCATCCTCTTTGACCATCACCTCACTGATAAACTGCTTGAAGCGCGGGCATTCGGCGTAGTAGTCATATTCATAGGGGAGTAAGTAGGTCAGCATATCGTCGCGGCTGTGGTCGCGCAGAATCAGCGTGTCGAGGTCAAGCGTGCCGTTCTGTACGTTCAAGACGTTGCCTTTGTCCAGGCTTGCCGCTGGGCGTGTGCGCTTGGCGCGTGCCATACCTTCCACGCTGGCAACACGCGACTTGGTGCGCTTGGTCGCGGATACATACGCCTGCAACGCCTTTGCCTTGTCGCCGTCTCCTTCTTCGCGTGCTTTCTTCACCGCCTCGCGCGCCTGGTCGTTCATGGCGTGGATCATTTCCTCGATTTGATACTGCACTTCGAGCATGTCATCCAGCTGCCAGTGTGTACCTGTCCAGCCGTACCATGCTTCGTAGCCGGTCACGAATGCCCATTCGTTTGCAAAGGCATCTGTCCAGGCGTCCAGCAACCCGCCATCTTCCGGCGTGTACTGAAAGACATTCGGCGCGGCCATTTCGATTTCAGGGTCAATCGCATCATCGCCGCTCGTGTTGCCGTCCTTGCGCCGGAACCGCAGCCGCGGCGTCTCGGGCACACCGCGCGCGTGCTGCTTACCTTTGGTCAGCCCGCTTTCAATGGTGCGCACCGTCTCGCGTTCTTCCAGGCCGATACTCAACGCCACCGTCTCCAAGTGGCTGCGCACCTCGGATTCATCCAGCACGCCCCCGCCCACCAACTGCCCCAGGCTGAACGCGCTACGATTCAATTGTTCGTTGCGCCCACCCACCGCAGCCCGCGCCAACGCATCCAACTCTTTGTCGAGCGCGGCCTTGCCGTAGTTGCCATTGTGCCCGTTGCCGTTGGTGTATGTCTGCGCAGGCGGCGGGGTGCTTGGGCGCGGCTGTGGCTTCTTCAGGCGTTCCAGCAGCATGTCCGGCAGTGGTTGGGGCGGTAAATCGTGCGGCCAATCCAGCCAGCGATAATAGCTCGTGTAGCCATCCTCAACGCCCTTCGCGCGCGCATCGTCGCCGCGATAGGTCACGCTCGACGGCGCAAGCAGAATGTAGCCGTTGGCGCGCACGTCAATACCCGGTGGCAGCTGGCCGGGGCTGTTGGTGATGGCTTGGTCGGCGGGCAGCATGTAGACCAAATGCACGCCCTTCGTCGGCGTGCTTTGGCACGCCGTGCGATGATCCTGGCGCAGCGAGGCCATAAAGTCCTCGCTGCCCTCGCCATAGTGGGAGGGGTCGCCATCTATCGCCACCACACCCGACATGGCGCAGGCCAAACCGATGTTCGCATCGGGCCATTCGCTCCACCATGCCTCGACCTGTTCAGGGTCGGCGCTGGCATCTTTGTAGCCGTTTTTGGTGAGCGGCGTCTTACTGTTAGGTGCAACCGGGAATATATGCCAGTTGAAACTGGCGTACCAGAGAGCGGCCTTTTTTTTGTCCGATTTCTTTGCTGGCATTGCAACACCTCGAAGGGGAAAGCCGCCCGCACTTTCGCGCGGGCGGCGCGGCACTAGCGACTAGAACGGCGACCTATCGTCGTCGTCATCGTCATTGAAGCTCACCTCGGGCTTGGGCTTGCCCTGCTTGCCCTTCGGCGGCGCAGCAACCGCCACGCCTGTGTGCGTCTGCCCGTTGAACTGGGTGGGCACGGGATAAAGCGCAATGCGCTTGCCCACCCACTCGTCGGGGTCTTCGCCCAACAACTCGACACACTTTTTGGTGCGCGTCTTGTTGAGCGTGAGCTTTTGGTCAACCTCCATAAATTCCAGCACCGGCTGTTGCTTACCATCCTGGAACGTATGCTCGTAAGCCGCCTTGATGGTCACGATGGTGCGCTCGCCCTCATCCAGATCGTCGCCCTTCAACCAAACGCCCTGCGTGTACTTCCCTGTGTCAAACGACATACTCCACCTCTTTCTGTAAAAAAGTTACGGCCTGCCTACTGGCTTGCCACGTTATATGTGTACGCCCGATGGCGTAATCACCTAGTTAAGTTCCACTCCGCCCAAGTTGCCGGTCTCACCCAAATCCGCATAGTCGCTCGCCACCAACGCGAACACGTTGCGTTGCGTGTGCTGCGCCTCGGCTGCGTCCAGCGCACGATTGAGCGACTCCATTTCCTGCTGCTGCTCGAAGGTGCGCACGCTGAAACTAGATAGCTGCGTCCAACGATGTAACTTGCTTTGGTATTCGGGGTCGCCCATCTTCATATTGGCTTGCCTTTCGTTGGGGTGCGGTCGGGGTGGACACTCCCACAAATGCCCACCCCGCCACGGAAGAACGTACTGCCTCGCAATGCGGTATCTGTCTGCGTAGGGCTAACCAGACACCCGGTGTAAAGGATTTCGGCTGTTCCTACCACGTAGCCGCCTACGACTATTTGCCACCGTTGCGGAGTGTTGTCGTGTCAGGGTACAAACGCGCACGCCAGCGCAATCAGCGAGACAAAGGCAGCCACGCCCAGGGCGATGTAGCCGTAGTCAATTGCTTCGCGCTCCAGCTGCTGCGTCTCGGTCGGCTTGTGTACGTCGTGCGGTGGTGCGTCGTAGTGGTAGATCATGGGTGTGTTCCGTTCTGCGTTTGGTTGTCGTCTCG
>CAZTIN010000011.1:5597-18446 GCA_964613525.1 uncultured Candidatus Saccharibacteria bacterium | reverse complement strand
AAGAAAATCTGCGAGAAACATGCAGAAAACTAAGAGTATTTAGAAGTTAATATAAACATAACAAATGGCAAAAACATCTGTTGTTGCACGTAATGCAAAACGTGCGCGTCTTATTGCAAAGTACGCTAAAAAGCGTTCTGAGCTTAAGGCAAAGGGTGACTACGAAGGTTTGCGCAAGCTTCCTCGTAACTCTAACCCTGTTCGCTATAAAAACCGTTGTGCGCTCACTGGTCGAGCACACGGCTATTTGCGTGACTTCGGTCTATCTCGCATTGCATTCCGCGAGCTAGCTAACGAAGGAGTATTACCAGGCGTTCGTAAATCTTCTTGGTAATATGAGTCCAATAGCAAACTTTTTAATAAAACTTAAGAACGCTTCACGTGCTGGTCACGAAAGTGTTACTTTCCCGTACTCTAAGTTCATGCACGCTGTTGCGTCATGTTTACTTCGTGCAGGCTATATTGTGTCTTTTGAAAAGAAGCACAAAAAAGCTGGGGAAGAGCTAGTAGTTACTCTTAAGTATACAGATAATTCTCCTCGTATTAGTGACGTGTCTTTGATTTCAAAGTCATCAGCTCGTAAATACGTTGGTGTTAAAGATATCTATCCTGTGAAGAACGGTTTCGGTATCATGGTTCTTTCTACTCCAAAAGGAGTGCTTACCGATGGTGAGGCAAAGAAAGAATTGGTCGGCGGAGAAGCATTATTCAAAATGTGGTAGTATTTTATGTCTAGAATAGGAAAATTAACACTCTCTATACCATCTGGCGTTACTGCTTCTATCAATGGAAGCGTGTTTAGTGTCAAAGGTCCAAAGGGTGAACTAACTCGTGATTTCAAGACTAATCTTATTAGTGTTGTTATAAACGACAATGAAATAACTTTCGTTAAGAATGTTGATACTATCGAATCTCGCGCTATGTGGGGTACAGTTGCTTCACACGTTCGCAATATGTTAAACGGTGTTACAGAAGGATTCTCTAAGAAGCTTATCCTAGAAGGAGTTGGTTTCAAAAGTGATGTCAAAGGCACAAGTCTTGACCTTGCTCTTGGTTTCTCACATCCTGTAAAGGTTGCTATCCCAGAAGGTCTAACTGTTACAGCTGAAAAGAACGTAGTTACTGTTACTGGTATCGACAAAGAATTAGTAGGTAGTTTTACTGCAGGTGTAAGATCTCTTAAGAAGCCAGAACCATACAAAGGTAAAGGTTTCCGTTATGATGGAGAGGTTATTCGTCGCAAGCAAGGTAAGAAATCAGCATAGCCTATGAAAACAAATAATCCAAAACAAGAAAAGCGTCTTCGCTTAAAGAAGAAAATCCGCAGCCGTATCATCGGAACTGCTGATTGCCCACGCCTATCAGTCTTCAAATCTAATATGCATATTTATGCACAGCTTATTGATGACTCAAGTGGCAAAACACTAGCTCAATCTTCAGACCTTAATTCTAAGGGCGGTACATACCGTGAAAGATCAGTAGAGGTCGGTAAAAACATTGCAAACATCGCTCTAAAGGCAGGTATTAGTACTGTTGTCTTTGATCGTAATGGTTACAAGTATACAGGTCACATTGCAGCTCTTGCTGATGCCGCACGTGAGGCCGGTCTAAAATTCTAAATTTATGTCAGAAGAAAATAACAAAACAAACCAAGCCGGAGCTGCACCAAAGCCAGCTTTCCGTCCAGCTACGCCTAACAGTAGGCCAGCAGGTTCAAGACCACCGTTCCGTGGAACTCGTCCAGGCCCAGGAGGTATGGTAAGACGCCGTATCGTTCGTGGCGACAAACCAGGTGACAGAAAGCCAGGTGATAGAGACAATTCTCGTGGTAGACAGGATCGTCCACGTAGTGAATACGAACAAAAAATGATCGATATTCGTCGCGTTACTCGTGTTGTATCAGGAGGACGTCGTATGAGTTTCGCTGTTGCTCTAGTTATCGGTGACAAGAAAGGCCTAGTCGGTCTTGGTACTGGTAAAGGTGCTGACACTGCTATTGCTATAGCAAAAGCTCTAAAGCAAGCTAAGAAGAATCTAATCAAAGTTAATCTTACAGACAAAATGTCTCTTCCTCGTGAAGTTGACGCTAAGTTTAGTGCTTCAAGAGTTGTAATTCGTCCAAACAAAGCTAAAGGTATGGTGGCTGGTTCATCTATCCGCGATATTCTTACACTAGCTGGTGTACAAGACGTTACAGCTAAGATTAACTCTGGTAGTAAAAACAAACTTTCAAATGCACGTGCTGCTATGAAAGCATTATCAAAAATTGGTAAACCAGCTCCTGTATACAGTGCAGCAGCAAGTGATGCCTTTACCTCATAATTTAGGCTTATGCAAAAAAATAGTTTACAACCAAAAACACAACTAAAAAAGAGCAAACTAGTTGGTCGTGGCGGCAAGCGTGGTAAAACAGCAGGTCGCGGTACCAAAGGTCAGTCAGCAAGATCTGGAAACAAGAAAAGACCAGAGCTTCGTGATATTATTAAGAAGTTACCAAAGCTTCGTGGTTACAAGTTCAATAAGATAGGTGCTGCTGTTAAATCAGTAACTCTAGCTCAAATTGAAAAAGTAGCCAATGCAGGCGAGAAAATAACACCAGCAGTACTTGTTAGTAAAGGTGTTATTAATACAGTAGGGGGCAAAGTCCCACATGTAAAAATTCTTGCAACTGGTAAAATTACAAAATCAGTAACATTCTCTAACTTTTCTGTTTCTGCTTCTGCAAAAGAAGCAATAGAAAAAGCTGGGGGATCAGTTAAATAAAGTCATGAATACTATTATCCGCACACTAGCAAAAATCTGGAAAGACAAGCGCTTGCTCAAGAAAATACTTTTTCTTGCATTCATTGTTTTACTTTTCCGTCTTTTGTCTAATATACCAATTCCAGGTGCGGATCCGTTTCGTCTAACACAATTCTTGGATTCGGATTCTTTCCTAGGAGTGTTTAACTTGCTTTCCGGAGGCGGACTATCAACCCTATCTATTATAATGTTAGGTGTTGGTCCATACATTACTGCGTCTATTATAATGCAGCTTCTGTCATTCGTTTCTCCAAAAGTTAAGTCTCTTTATCAAGAAGAAGGTGAAATCGGTAGAAAGAAAGTTCACCAGTACACACGTCTTATAACTGTGCCGCTAGCAATACTGCAAAGTGTTTCTCTTATGGCACTCTTAGCAAGACAAGGAGTACTACCACAATTTACTATGATAGATATGGTAATAAACACAGCTGTTGCTGTGGGTGGAGCATTTCTACTTCTTTGGATTGCTGACCTTGCTACAGAATTTGGTCTAGGTAATGGTACTTCATTTATTATCTTTGCTGGTATTGTGGCAAGTATACCTCAGTATACCTCTCAAATAGTTCTTAACTGGAATCCTGCTGATGCTGTAAGTTACATAATATATGCAGTTATTGCAGTGCTTCTTATTGCCGGAGTTATATTCATAACCGAAGCCGAAAGACCAGTTCCTGTGACTTACGCACGTCAGTCACAAGCCGGTGGACGTGTGTTCGGTTCAACCCAAACATATATCCCGCTTCGTGTTAACCAAGCTGGTGTTATTCCAATCATCTTTGCTTTGTCTATTCTGCTTTTCCCTCAAATTATCGGTGGACTACTGCAGACTCATGCAAATGCGAAGCTAGCCTCTATCGGTAATTCTCTGGTTCAGTTTAGTCAGTCTACATGGGAATATAGTATCGCTTACTTCATACTTGTAGTTATCTTTACTTATTTCTACACAGCTGTAACTTTTGATCCAAAGCAAATCAGTGAAAACTTGCAACGCTCAGGAGCATTCATTCCAGGTGTTCGCCCAGGTGTCCCTACACGTGATTACCTAGCGCACATTGTGACTAGAATTACTCTTGTTGGTTCAGTTTTTCTAGGTATAGTCGCGGTCCTACCTCTTATTGCAAGAGCAATATCAGGTAACCAAGCTCTGTCTATCGGAGGTACGGCATTACTCATTGTGGTTTCTGTTATTATTGATCTTATCAAGAAAGCCGAATCCCATATGTCTACTAACGAATACTTCTAAATCTCTTACAAAACCCCTCGAAATCGAGGGGTTTTGTATTTTTATCTTTATAAGTTAATATGTTTATGTATGCAACACAAAAAACCCCTAAACTTTGCTTTTCTTGGTATTGCTGGTTCTGGTAAAGGTACTCAAGTTGAGCTACTCATGAAATACCTAAAAGACAATGGTATTACTGACGACATAATTCATGCTTATTTAGGACAAGAATTCCGAGAGATAGCCAAGACAGATACTGCTACTAGTCATATAATTGCTGATATTGTTAACGAAGGTAAAATGGTACCCAACTTTTTTACTGATGCAGTATTCTTAAATTTACTTATACCAAGACTAAAAGAAGACACATTCGTTATTACTGATGGGTATCCTAGGTCCGTAGAACAGTCCTTAACATTTGAACGCACAATGCATTTCTATAGTCGTGACCTAATTCACGTTATATATATCAAAGTCTCCAAAGACGAAGCCATTCGCCGCATGAAGCTACGTAACCGCAAAGACGATACTGATGAAGGCATAGAGCAAAGAGTAGACTTTTTCCTAGCAAATATTGACCCAGCTATAATGTATTACGAAAATAAGCCTAATTATGTAGTCCATATCATAAACGGGGAACAGTCTATAGAAGATGTTCATAAAGATATAATCAAATCTCTCGCAATCTAGCGAGAGATTTTGCTTATGTACAAAATCATATTTTTGTGTTAAAGTATTATCGTGATAACTATAAAGTCTAAAGAAGATATTGAAGTTCTAAGAGAAGGCGGCAAACGTTTAGCTCAGGCTCTTAGTAATACTGCGAAACATGTTAAGCCCGGTATTAGTACCAAAGAACTAGATACAATATTTGAAAAAGAAATCCGTTCTTTGGGTGGCGACCCAGCGTTCCTGAATTATCGTCCCGAAGGTGTGAAGAACCCATATCCAGCTTCTCTTTGTACTTCTGTTAATGATACTGTTGTTCACGGTATACCTAATGAAAATCATATCTTAAAAGAAGGTGACGTTATAACTATTGATGGTGGTATGGTTTATGGCGGCCTATATACTGACCATGCTATATCACTGCCTGTGGGGAATGTTTCAAATACAGCTACTAAATTACTCCGCGCTACTAAAGAAGCATTATACGTAGGCATCGATGCTATAAAGCCAGGTGCTCGTGTTGGTGATATTGGTAGTGCAATAGAGAAATTTGTAAAACCATATAAATTCGGTATCGTACGTGAATTAGCTGGTCATGGCGTCGGCTACAAAGTCCATGAAGACCCATATGTACCTAACTATGGTAAAGCCGGAACCGGAGTAGAGCTAAAGCCAGGTATGGTTATAGCAATTGAGCCAATGCTTAACGCTGGTACACGATTCGTATCTTTTTCTCGTGATGGTTATACTGTCAAAACTAAAGACCACAGTATTTCATGTCATTTTGAACACACAGTACTAATAACTGAGAGTGGTTACGAAATTTTAACTGAGATTTAAAATATTTTATACATTACGAAATATACTAATGCTCGCTGGTCCTCGCTTTGCTGCGGAACCTCGCTATAGTATATTTACGAATGTGTTTTTAGTTATGTTTTAGGTGGGGTGCGTATTGTAACTATGTTATAATATCTTCATATGGAGAAGTTTACTCCACTTGAAATACCTAAATTCGAATCTCACGAAGATGAGATTGCTTTTTTGCGCAAAGAGTTAGCTCGTAAAGAAGAAGAATTATCTTCATCTGGTCTTGAGTCTAACCGTGAGAAATTAGCCCACAACACTGTTGTTGAATATAAACAGTCTTTGAAGGACGTTCCTATTCCTCCAAACTTACAAATTCCAAGAACAGAGCATAACGAACTAGTTCTTCGTCTTGCTCCAGAAACACACGACCGTACCATGGAAGAGCTTTTGTCTGTAATGCTATCCAAAGGTATAAATGCTGCTCTAAAAATAGTTGCGGATTTGAATAATCCTCATATAGATGCTGATTTTCACAGGTTCTTAGTGCAGTACCTATGTGAGACTCATTCACTGCCTGGTATTAAAGATACTAGTGAGCTATGGAAAGCTATAGATATGAGGCTTTTCGAAATAACTCTACCTGAGCCAGAAGACGGTGACGAATCTTCTAGCTTTAAATCATTGATCAATTCCATGGAGCAGTTTTATTTGGGTATGCATTCAGTTGCTGACACAAAGAAAAACAAAGAAAAAGCCCACTTCTCTTTAGAAATAGTCTTAGCGGATAATACTGACCATATAGTAGTATATGCTGCTGTACCTAGCGATAAGGCTACCTTGCTGGAGAAGCATGTCTTAGGTGTACACCCAAAAGCTAAGATTAACGAAGTCCCAGATGACCATAATATATTCCCAGATGACCGTGGCGGAGTTTCTGCTTCTTTTGCTGAGCTTAAGAATTATGAAGTTTTTCCAATAAAAACTTTTGAATCTTTTGACTATGATCCATTAAATATTTTGATAAATGTTTTCACTAAGATCAAACGTAGCGGTGAAGGTGCTGCAGTTCAAATCGTAATATCTCCGGAAGATGAATCATATGTAGACAAATACCATAAAATTCTAGAAGAGGTTAAAAAGGGTGGTGATTTGAAAGACCTAATGCGTTCGTCTTTCGGTAAACTGGCTGCCGATTTTGGAAGTTTAGCGCTGGATATTTTTAAAAACAAGAAAGAAGACGATAAAGATAAAGTCAAAGAAATAGACAACCAAGCAGTTAGCCATATCGAGGAAAAGGTTAAAAGCCTAGTAATGGGTAGTAATATCCGTATCGTTACAGCTGCTGCAACAGCTGACCGTGCTAAATCTATCCGTAGGGAAATAGAATCGGGTTTTAACCAATTCTCTGAAGCTCATAGGAATAGCTTTATTTTTAGTGAAGTTCCGGATAACAAAAAAGGCCAATTCTTGCACGAATATACTTATAGAATATTTAATAAATCTATTACTGTGCCTTTGAATACAGTTGAGCTTTCTACTATATTCCATTTCCCTTATTCTATTAGTGGTTCGCCTCAGCTTAAGCAAGCCAAAGCCGCAGGAGCGCCCGCTCCTATTGAAATGGGGGATATGGATCCAGCTGATGGGGTTTTGCTAGGTTATAACACATATCGTGGCGTAACTACACCTATATTTATGCGCCGTGAAGATCGTATGCGTCATTTCTATGTTATTGGTCAAACCGGTACTGGTAAATCCGGAGTATTGCGTACTATGATAGCCCAGGATATTGCTAATGGTGAAGGTTGCTGTTTTATCGACCCGCACGGTAATGATATTCAAGATATTCTTTCATATATACCAAAAGAAAGAATCGATGATGTTATATATTTTGACCCAGCCTATACTCCTCGTCCTATGGCTCTAAATATGCTGGAATATGACGAGCGTTTCCCCGAACAAAAATCAATGGTTATAGATTCTCTTATGGGTGTGTTTAATCAACTCTTTGACCTAAAGACTACTGGTGGTCCACTATTTGAACAATACTTTAAGAATTCTGCAATGCTTGTTATGGATCATCCAGAGTCAGGTAATACACTGCTTGAAATTACACGTGTTCTTACTGATAAAGCATTCCGTGACATGAAGCTCTCTTATTGCAAGAACCCAATTGTCAAAGAATTCTGGCGTAGCGCCGAAGAAACAACAGGGGACCAGAGTTTGGCTAACTTCGTGCCTTATATTTCTTCTAAATTTGATCCGCTGATATCTAACGAATTCTTGCGTCCGATAATAGTCCAAGAAAAGTCAGTTTTAAATATTCGCGATATTATGGATAATAAGAAAATCCTGCTTGTTAATCTATCCAAAGGCCGCCTAGGGGAACTGAACGCTAACCTTATCGGTATGATACTAGTTATGAAATTCCAGATGGCAGCACTCTCCCGAGCTGATTCGTACGGTAAAATATTAAATGATTTCTATCTTTACATTGACGAGTTCCAGAATGTTACAACTCCGGCTATTTCATCCATTCTTTCTGAAGCTCGTAAATATAGTCTGTCTCTTAACCTAGCGCACCAGTACGTATCACAGCTACAAGATGATATAAAAGGCGCAGTATTCGGTAACGTTGGCTCCAAGGCGTGTTTCCGTGTATCACCAGAAGATGCTGAATTTATGCAAAAGCAACTAGAGCCAGTATTTGATGCTCAGGATATAATGAAACTTGATAATAGGTGCGCTTATATGGCAATGCTTTACAAAGGCCAACCTGTGAAGCCGTTTGATCTGCGCACAGCTGATAATCCACCAAGTAATACGCAGATAGTGCCACTGCTAAAAGAACTATCTTATATGCGCTACGGCCGCGACAGAGCAGAAGTAGAAAGTGAAATAATGGCCAAGTATCTTAATAAATAAAAAATACAAAAAGAAGCTAATATTTTTTCCGTGCGCTACCAGCACTCTGTCTCCTCCCGCGTACTCAAAAATATTAGCTTCTTTTTTATTAACATATTTTGCTTTTTAGGGTTATTTTTGTTAGTATGACGCTATAAAAGTAATATAAAACAATATGCAAACAGAACGTTCACTAATAATACTTAAGCCTGATTGTATTCAGCGTAACCTAGTAGGGGATATAATATCTCGTTTTGAGAGAAAAGGTCTTAAAATCGTAGGTATGAAGATGATGGAAGTCTCAGATGTTCTTCTAGAAGAACACTACTTACACATCAAAGACAAGCCATTTTTCCCTGGAATTCGTAACTTTATGAAATCTTCTCCTGTTATCGTAATGGCACTAGAAGGTGTAGGTATCATAGACTCTATTCGTATCATAGTTGGCCCTACAAAAGGCTACACAGCTGATGGTGGTACAATCCGTGGTGATTATTCCATGAGTACACAGTCTAATCTTGTTCACGCATCTGATTCTGTAGAAGCAGGCGTTGCTGAAATAAAAAGATTCTTCAAAGAAGACGAGCTTCATACTTATAAAAAGATAGATACAGATTTGATATATTCTGAACACGTTGTATAAAATTTAAATAAAATAAATAATAAAAAATCTTTTTCGTCTATATTGACCCATTCAGTGAAAAGTATAAAATATATTTAGGATTATTTGACATATTATTCTAGAACACATATGTTCAGGGAGCAGTAAGTTCAGTTAGGCCGTGGTTTAGCTGGCGACGCACCCACCTTAGATAAAACTAGGGTACATATTTTTCAAATAGTCCTAACAAGAACCCCCTCGGCTTTATGCCGAGGGGTTTTTGTTATGCTAGAATGTATTTATGGACAGTAATACTGCTAATTTGCTGCGTAAAAGAATATTCCTGCGTGCTGGACTAGCTACTGTAGGTACTTTTGTACTTAATACTATAGGTGTCTGGCTATCAGTCTATAGTATACTTTGGTGGTATGACATGCCAATGCACTATTTCGGAGGTTTATTTACTGCTCTTTTAGTAATATCGTTTCTACTACGTTATGAATTCTTTCAGAAAATGTCTCTTGTAAAGGTTTCTGTTATTACTATTGTCTCAACTTTTATAATAGGTCTAGTCTGGGAAGGTTATGAAGTGATTTTTGCTATTATTGCGGGTAATACTCATCTAGTTCTCGATTCTATCTCTGATTTATTCTTCGATATGGCTGGTTCTGTGCAAGCTATATTTATATATCACCGTCATCTAAAAATACTTCTTAATAAGAATCTCGCATAATATAGGTATACAGGTTATAATCTATTTATGTCAGAACATCCGAATTTAAAGCTAACCTTTGTATCTGGTCTTGGCACTGCAACAGGCGCTAATTTTTTACTCGAACATCCAGGTGATGGTGATAAACCTTATAAAATACTTTTCGATTGCGGTCTTACTCAGGGCGTAAAATTGGCTGATCCAGTTAACTGGATGCCGTTTCCATATGATCCTAAAGAAATAGATGTTTTATTTATCACTCATTCGCACGTTGACCATATAGGCCTAATACCCAAGCTGTACGCTGGTGGTTTTCGTGGGCGTATAATTTCAACTGATGCAACGAAAGACATTGCTCTTCCAATGCTGGAGGATACAGTTAAAATACTCTCTCATGAAGAAGACGAAAACATCTTAGCAATGTATACTGACCAGGCC
This sequence comes from uncultured Candidatus Saccharibacteria bacterium, assembly GCA_964613525.1. Classification (GTDB taxonomy): domain Bacteria; phylum Patescibacteriota; class Minisyncoccia; order Phycocordibacterales; family UBA9973; genus 2-01-FULL-33-17. The sequence continues at coordinate 8,288 of CAZTIN010000011.1, read as the reverse complement.
GTAGCTGGCATAATGAAAATCTGGGAAGGTATTGAATATCATACCCCGGTAAACCTGCCATACGGGTTCACTATTAGGCTTCTAGACTCTGGGCATATCCTAGGTTCTGCAATGATTGAAATAAACTACAACGGTAAGAAAATGGTCTATACTGGTGACCTGGGTAATTCTCCATCTGTAATACTCCGCAATACAGAAGAAATAACCGGGGCAGACTATATAATCACAGAATCTGTTTATGGTGACAGGAATCACGAAGGCAGAGCAGAGCGCCGTGAAAAGTTAGTAGAAGAGCTAAATGGTAATTACAAAAGAAAAGGTGCACTAGTTATGCCTACTTTCTCTTTGGAGCGTACTCAAGAATTACTCTTTGAAATAGACCGTATGATTCAGAACAAAGAAATACCCCCTATGCGAGTATTCCTGGATTCACCATTAGCTATAAAGTTAACCAAAATATTTAAGAAATATAAAAAATATTACAATAAAAACACTCAGGACTTAATAGATGGTGGTGACGATGTTTTTTCATTCCCTGGGCTATCTATTACTATGGATACGGAAGATTCTATTGAAATATTGCACGAACCTATGCCTAAAGTCATAATTGCTGGTTCTGGTATGAGTCAGGGTGGTAGAATAATCCACCATGAACATAACTATATTACTGACCCAAAATCAACAATTCTTCTGACTGGGTATCAAGCTGTCGGTACACTAGGTCGTACAATAGAAGAAGGTCACAAGACTGTCCGTATAGCAGGAGATGAAGTTAAAATTCGCGCCCGCATTGCTAAAATCACAGGCTATTCAGGTCATAAAGATTCAAATAGTATTGTTGAATGGCTAGGTTCAGCCGCGAAAGACCTAAAGAAGCTATTTATTGTACTTGGGGAACCAGGTTCATCATCATTTTTAGCTCAAAGAGTTCATGATGAATACGGTATACCTGTAGTCTTGCCTGAAAGAGGTGACAGTATAGAACTAGATTTTAAATAAACAAAAACCGGGATTAATCCCGGTTTTTGTTTAAGCGTTGACTTTGTCTACTATTCTCTTGAATGTTTCAGGAGACTTGATAGCCATATCAGCTAGTATTTTGCGGTCTACTGCAATGTTTTTTGATTTAAGACCACTAATGAACTTACTGTATGAAAATCCGTATTTTGTAGCAGCTGCAGATATTGTTGTCTGCCAGATACCACGACGATCTGTTTTCTTATCTTTGCGGTGAGCAAATGCATAAGCTCCTGCGTGACGTAGTGCATCCTTTGCGGCTGCTTCTTTCTTAGAGCGTCCATTACGGTAACCTTTGGCTGCCTTTAGGACATTCTTACGCTTTTTATTCTTAATAGTACCTCTTTTTACGCGAGTCATTTTACTTTCGTTTCCTTAACTTTTAATTACTAACCTTAGGCATGTGGCAGATTACGACTGAGCAGCTTTTGGCTAATTTTTATTTCAACTGGTTTGCGTGACGCAAGTTGCTTTGTACGCTTTGCTTTTGCGTTAAAGTGGTTTTGACCACCAACACGTGCTAGTACTTTACCAGTACGTGTTACTTTTAGACGTTTTGCAAGTGATTTGTTTGTTTTCATAAAATTATAATGATTATTTTACTCGTTCGATTGTTATAATAGGTCCTTTCGGTCCTTTCTTATATGCTTCTGAAACTTTATATTGAGTCGTTATAAAATTCAGGAATCTATCCATGCGTTCTTTTAAGAAATCATCCGGCATACCTTTGGTTCTACCAGAAATAAATAGTTCTACTTTGATACGGTGACCTTCAGCTAGCCAGGCAGATGCCTTTTTAGCTTTCATTTCTAGGTCGTGTTCACCAGTAGCTATTTTAACTTGGATACTTTTTGTTTCTGTAGCATGTGCACCAGCTCGAGCTTTTTTAGCCTTTTTAGCTAGTTCATATGCGTATTTTCCGTAATCTGCTATTTTTGCAACAGGAGGTCTTGCCTCAGGTGATACCTCTATCAGGTCTAAGCCTACAGAATCTGCCTTACTAAGAGCTTCTTCTAATGACAATACCCCAAGGTTATCACCATTATGATCTATAACACGAAGTTCGCGTGCTCTTATTTGATTGTTTATTCTTTCCTTCAATTGCTTTTAACTCAAAAAACGAGTAATGATTACCCATATAATATAGCCGAAAAATGCAAAAAAGTCAAATCAGAGGACATTCCCTAAATAAAGGTCGTTTTAGAAAACAGCCTTTATTTTATTGATCTTTTCTGTTATCTCATCACTGCTTTTCGCTTCGCCAAATATCCTAATTATTGGCTCAGTATTCGACGGGCGTGCTAGTACCCAAGATAGGTCAGGGAAATCTAGGCGTATACCATCTTCTTCATTTATTTTAGCTTCTGGGAACAGGTTTTTAATCTCAGGAACTTTGGATTTAAAGTCTCCGGAATCTATCTTTTCTTTAACCATTATATATTTAGGAAGTTCGCTGACTAGTTCAGATATTTTTTTACCAGACTCTTCCAATAGGCTTAGTATTAGCGCCATCCCTACAAAACTATCCCTTCCGAAATTAACTGGCCGAAATATTACACCTCCGCTACCTTCACCGCCAAACATACTATTAACTTCCTTCATTTTTTTAACTACATTAGGTTCACCTACAGGAGATAAGACTACTTTTACTCCGTAGTTTTCAGCTATATCAAT
>CAZTIN010000011.1:0-5497 GCA_964613525.1 uncultured Candidatus Saccharibacteria bacterium | reverse complement strand
GCGCGCAAGAATTCTGGGGCCATAATAGAACCACTAGAATTTACCGGGTCTACTATGACTCTGGGTTTAGTGCTTAGTTTCTTAAATGATGAAACAACATGACTGATATAACTACCAGCTAATGTGTTATCAAATATAGCTTCGCCTTTAGCGCCAGAAGTAGTAAAACCTTGCGGGTTTTTGATATATTCTTTTATTTTTGTGACCATTCCGCTGTCGGCAAAATGTCCGTCACTAGTTATGAATTTAAGACCGTTATATTCAGCAGGGTTATGAGACGCAGTTATTATTATTGCTCCATCAAATGTAAAAGTTTTTGTCAGGTATAAAATGCTTGGTGTTGTTAGAATCCCGCCAACCGTTACATTGTATCCTGCATTTATTAAGATCTGGACAATTTCTTCTTCTATTTTTTCTCCACTAGACCTACCGTCGCGTGCTAATAGTAGATGTATTTTATCTTTGCCATACTTTATCTTTAGGTTTTCGGCGAAGCTCAGCACAAACATACCGATTGTCTCAGAGCTGATGTCTTCTCCTAGTATGCCTCTAAAACCGGAAATTGTTAGCTTGTTGATTATTCTTTCTTCCATATAAACTAGTATACTTTTATTTACAAAAAACAAAACCCTCGAGTCCGAGGGGTTTTGTTTAGAACTTTATGAGCATTTTAGACAGTCGCCACATCTACAATTTGTGTGTGTGCATGTATTACTGTTTACTACACCATTTGAATGACCACCAACCGTACATGTATTACAGCAAGTGTCTTTCTTTGCAGAATATCTACCAGAACCTAGCATTGCTACAGCTAAACCTCCGAAGAAGAAGACCATATCAAGCTCATAGCCGCCAAAGAATGGCATTTTGTTCTTAACAACTATATAAGCTGCTAGCATAATAGCCGAAACTATCCAGCCGCCCACAGCAGAGAAGAAGCCTAGCAGTATCATTGCCCCGGCTAATACTTCAAGGCCTGAAATTAAGTAAACAAAGAAAGCTGAAAGCCCCAAGCCTCCGAAAAATGCAGTAGTTCCTGCTATGTCTCCGAACTTTGCAAAACCGTGAATAATAAAAGGCAGACCTATTGCAATGCGCAAGAACAGCATACCTAGGTCACTGTTACAACAGCAACCGTTTGTAAAACATTTAATACCTTTGTTAAACATAATAAAAAGACTTAATAATAATGATTTATAACAACATATCCAGTATACCAAATTAGTCCCAATATATGCTAGAATGCCAGTATGGAAGTATCTATTTTTGTAGTCTTGGCTCTTATTCTAGGATTTGTCATTGCTTTTTTAGTGTTTAGAAACAAGCCTGAAAAGGATAATGGAGCTATGCAGGTACTACTTACTCAAATCAACGAATTAGCGCGTAGTGTGGATTCTAAATTGCACGAGTCTAACAAAAATATTACAGAATCAATGAGATTCCAGTCCACTGAAACATCTCGCATTGTGCGTGATATCACCGAAAAGATTACCCGCCTAGAAGAAACTAATAAACAAGTTGTATCTTTTACTGAACAGTTGGAAAACTTGCAGGATATTCTAAAAAACCCAAAACAGCGTGGCATACTTGGCGAATACTACTTGGAAACACTCTTGAAAAATGTAATGCCTAGTAATTCTTATGAAATGCAGTACGCATTCAAGAATGGTGACATTGTTGATGCAGCTATTTTTGTAAAAGATAAAATAATTCCAGTGGATTCTAAATTCTCTCTGGAGAATTATAACCGTATTAGTGAAGTCTCTGATAAGGGGGAGAAGGACAGACTTGAAAAAGTCTTCGTTAACGACCTAAAGAACCGTATTGTAGAAACATCTAAATACATTAAACCCGAAGAAGGTACAATGGACTTTGCTTTTATGTTTATTCCACATGAAGCTATTTACTACGACCTACTCATAAACAAAATTGGTGCTCTTCAGGGCGAAGATACTGAAAATTTAATTCAGCGTGCTGCAGGTAAATATAAAGTTATTATTGTTTCACCAACATCTTTTCTGGCATATCTTCAAACAGTTTTGCAAGGATTAAAGGCTATGCAAATAGAAGAAAATGCTAAAGACATTATCAAAAGAGTCGGCGAGCTTAGTAAGCATCTGAAAAGTTATGAAGAATATCATGCAAAACTAGGTAACTCTCTTTCAACTGTGGTGAATCATTACACTGCTTCTAGTAAAGAATTTAAAAAGGTAGACAAAGATATTATGCGCTTAACAGGCGAGTCTATTGATATTGATATAGTGCAGATAGATAAACCAGCTGATTCTGAATAACATGGGTATTTCGCACGTGCTTTTCCCTGAGATGTATAAGAGATATTATAAAATGTCTCGCGGGGAATTGTTCCCGAAAAACCGCAAAAGCCAAATTGATTCCCAGGAACAACTCTTGCAAGAATTAGTTTTTATACTAAGTTCTGTTAAATATGGATTAGAGTCTAACATAAAAAATTTAGAGACAGACATTGAAACACTACGTTATTTACCTGTTAGGAGTTATGAAGAAATTTATCCTTGGATAGAAAGGTCCTGGAATGGTGAAGAAAATGTACTATGGTTAGGTAAACCAAAATGTTTCGCTAAATCTTCTGGTACTACTAATGCACGCAGTAAATATTTGCCAGTTACTGATGAATCATTAAATCAGAATCATTTTTTAGCTGGCAGGGATATGTTAGCTAATTACCTGGGCAGGGTAGAGAATAGCCGTATAGGTTTTGACAGTGTGCTGACGGTTAGTGGGTCTATTCAAGATGTTAATCCTAAAAGCGGTCTTTGTGCTGGAGATGTGTCAGCTCTTATTGATGCAAATTCACCTTGGTGGACTAGGCTTTCTAAAGCTCTGCCGAAATCAATAATAAAAATACCAGCCTGGCAGGACAGACTACCCAAAGTCTTGGAATTTGTGCACGGTGCAGATATCAAGGCTTTTGTCGGTGTAACATCATGGATACATACCATTATTAAAGAATCTGTTAAAAAATATGGTGCAGATAGTGCCATTACTCTATGGCCTAACTTAGAAGTATTCTTCCATGGTGGTGTCTCTATAAAACCGTATATAGAAGATTTAAAGCGCCTAATACCCAATAATAATTTTAAATATATAGAAGTCTATAATGCATCAGAAGGTTTCTTTGCTTTTCAGGATACTGACAGTGATGGCATGCTGCTTCTAACAGGTCATGGAGTTTTTTATGAATTTCGTGATGTTAAAACAGGTGAAATCTATACTATCAGTGAAGCTAAACTTGATACTAATTACGAACTAATCATTACGACTGTCTCAGGACTGTGGCGATACGCACTGGGCGATATTATAAAAATAGTTAACCTAGACCCAATGCGCATAAAAGTCGTTGGTAGAACCAAAGCAGTACTTAATGTTTATGGGGAAGAGTTAATGGTAGGTAATGTTGATGAAGCGGTAGAGTATCTTAATAGTCAGGGTTATAAAATAGGCGAATATACTGGTAGTACTATATATAGTAATAATGAGAATAATGGAGCCCATGAATGGATATTTGAATTTGAAGAAGAAATATCAGATAAAAATAAATTCATAGAAGCACTCGACAATAAACTACGTGAATTAAATAGCGACTACGACGCTAAAAGAAAGGGTAATATAATTTTAGGAATTCCTACTGTCCATATTGTAAAGACCGGGACATTTAACAAATGGTTAGAATCCAGGGGTAAACTTGGAGGCCAGAACAAAGTCCCAAGACTACGAGAAGAGCGAGATATCTTAGAATCAATACTTGATTTTATAAAATAAAAAAACCGCCAGAATCTTCCGGCGGTTTCTTATTAAGATCGTAATGAATTATTTTTTCGGATCAGTTTTCTTTTTCTCCGGCCTGTCCTGGAAGGCAAAGACTAGCTTTGCTTCGGCTGACAGTGACTGTAATCTTGTGTCATAAGATACATCGAGCGATAGGCGAGAAGTACGGCAGATGCTACCCAGGGAAATTGTTGGCCTGTTCTGGATTGCTCCAGCACCAAGCAAAATTCCTTTTGTAGGGTATTTGTATACCATCATGTCGTAACTGACAGGTCCAGTACCGAAAACATATACTGCTGTTTTAAATGCAGTGTGCTTATTTGCACCGGTGAATCCGATAGTACCGCCAACGTCAGTACGCTGGTATTTGTCAGGAGCAATTTCCTGATCAAATTTACGGAAACGAATCGCTGGACCTATTTGGTATACCCCGCACACATTAGCTCGGAATATGTTATAGAACAGGTCGCAAGGTGCGGCTGCTCCATAAGCAATAGATACCATTTGTGTATTCATTGGGCCGTTATGCAGGGCTTTGATGCCAATACCACGCTGAGCATCCGGGTCTCCCACAGGGGAGAAGATTTCCAGTATTCCGGAAAAATTCCGGGACATGTCGAATGGGCCGTTGTAGCCTGACTGTAATTCATTATTTTTAAATTGCTTTGTGTAAATCCCAGGGTAACCAAAGGTTACGCGGGTTACAGTTTCATTGCGCCATCCGAAATGCATTGACATTGGATGAGCTTTTTTTGGATTTTGTCCAAAAGTCGGTGTGATTGCCAGTACGAATACCAGCAAAATTACGAAGTTTTTCATTATTTTTATTCAATTTTATTACATACATTATACCACTATTTCATGAAAAATGCAATAGTTATCCACAAATCAAAACCACCCTTGTTTCATAAGGGCGGTTTAGTAAAAGTCTTGTTTAGTATAGTTCTAATTCTATCAATTCTTTACCTAGCTGTACTATTCCGGATTGTATCCTTTCCAGCTGTTTTTTACTCGGTTTTTTAATACCTTCGGCGTACTGAGTTAAGAGAGACGGATTCATTTTAATTCTTTTAGCCAGTGCCTTTTTCTTAATAGGTAAGAAGTCAAAAATTGTTCTTATGTTGTGTATTAGCACAATACTTTGCTCAATCTCTTCTTTTTTGGTTGCTGGATATACAGCGTGTACGGCGCTAATGGTACTCTTTTTGAGATCAGACGGTGTTTCACCTTCAGCAAATAAATGGTTTTCATGGTGTTTAGCACTTGCACTAAAACCATTTTTTTCTTTGATGACTTTAAATTTGATTTTATTCATATTTTTTTGATTCTTTTGTTCTGTGGGTTCTTGAAACGTTGTGGTCGTGATCTCGGCCTATTTTATACTTGTATTCTATTAGGTCTAGGTCAAGCATATTAGACTCAAGTTCTTCTATTTCTTCTGGTTTAAAAAGATGTGAAATATCTTCAATGAATTCGAATCCTTCTTCTTTGGAGTAAATAATTCTTTTGTCCAAAATTTTATAAGGTATTTTCTTTGATCTGGTTTTCTCTAAGAGCTCCAGATATGCAAACTTTAAACCAGACTGGTTTTTTGTTTCGTATATTGAAACGCTATATTTTGAAAACATAATCTTTATATTTTGAATTTGTGGAGGCGAGGGGATTCGAACCCCTGTCCAATATGTATTTC
>CAZTIN010000010.1:0-18456 GCA_964613525.1 uncultured Candidatus Saccharibacteria bacterium | reverse complement strand
AACAAGGAGTGTTGACTTGCGAAGCCCCTACGCCTTTAGGCTTGGGGTAGTTCACTGACGAAGGAGACGTGACTGATGATGAAATTAAAATCCTAAACAAATACTACAAATAAATTTCTGAATTATTCAAAATATTTCTATCTTTGATTCGTCCCTAAAGGGAGGACAATCGTTCTTTGACCATTCGATTACAAATATATTTGCTGCCAATTCAAAAGATTGGCTTTTTTTGTTTGGAAAAAATTATTAAATTAGCCCATCTCTCCAAAGTACACGGAGTCGTACCCAGAGATGGCCTCTCAAAGCAGCACACTATTCTGCCAGAACGTAAGTTGGTTTTTGGGATTTTTTCAGTAGCAATGGGTCGCACACTTGAGTTGCTGGTTTATGGTTCGTTGGTTGTAGTGGCTACTGCTACTTAAAGCCCCTTGAGTCGTGTCTTGGGGCTTTTTAAATCAACTCATTATTTAGTGATTCTAAATAAATAGAGTTTGCTGTTTTGTTACAGTTGTTTTTATATTTCTCAGCAGACTTTCTATTCAAATAAGTCATCATGCTACCCCCTAAGTATTTTCTTTGAACATTAAGACGAAGCATTTTGCGTAAAATGCGTTCATGATTTAATGTGGATTTGTGAAGTTTTTTAGCGTTCTTGATCATGGTTATTTCGCCTTCAGCTTTAGAAAAATAGTAAAGGCCAGCCCAGACTGGAATTTCAGATTCACTTATCATTCCCTCTGGACAAACGTAGAAAAAATAATTGGGAATTGTCCTTTCGTTTCGGATTTCAAAATGCGAAAACTTTATGCTTTTTTGTTTTTTGTCAGCAAGAAAATCAGATCGAGATATTTTAACTTCGTATTCATGAAGCATGTTGCTTTTACTGAGTGCAGCAACATCCATTTCCCAATTGTAACAAAAATTTTCACAAATTGCCTCATATCCTTTCATTGCAAGATGCTTACAAACTGTTTCTTGAATTTTGCTTGTCATAGATTGAAAAACAAATATCGTTTATTCAAAGATTCAACCTTTCCATTTGGTCGCATAACTGTTTTTGAAGATCCGAGATATACAGCATTATGTCCATTGATTTTCAATTCTTCTAAAATCATATCTTTCGCGGTATGGATTGAGTCAATAGAATAATCAAATTCCGTCCAGACTCCCTTTATATTTGCTTTGTTTTTGATAAAAAGGTTTGTGTTAATCCTGTAAAACAGGTTGTGATTTTTGATGTTGTTTCAGTATATTAGCACACCTGATGTAATCTCGTTTTTTTTCAAACTTACTCAATAATGATTCAACCTCGTTTTTGCTAACTGGTTTTCGTTTTGGCATTGATTTTTCAAAATCAAATAGATCATTAGCACAAATATTTTTTAGTTTTCCTCCAGATATAACCCACCACATGTTGTTTATGTTATGCCAGACGACTCCGTTAAACATTCTTCTGGTGTAATAGTCATAAAAATATTTTGTTTCGCCACAGATTATTTTCTTTTTGTTTTTATGATTGCTGTTGGAAATCCAATCATAGCTATCTGGTTTTATAGATAATTTAATATCATTTAAACATTCGACTTTTCCATGAATATGGGTATTTATACTTAATTTATCTATTTGAGCGTAAAACTCCGACGCCTTTAGGCTCGGAGATGTAAGCGAACCCACTGATTTACTTATTGTAGTAAATATTTTTTGTTTTTCAATCATTTTTCACTATTTTTGCCTTGTTCTTTGATTTCTTGGTTGGCGATAAAATTTGTTTTCGCCGTAAAATCTATAACTACTTCAAATAGCTCATCCGCTATTTTTTTCAGACCCTACCCCTAGTGGGATGTGTAATCTGACTCTAAAAATTTTCACTCTGTATGTGGAACACATACTTAAAAATCGCAACGAACTGCCCGTTTTAACAAGGAGTGTTGACTTGCGAAGCCCCTACGCCTTTAGGCTTGGGGTAGTTCACTTAAAATGTATTCTTCAGGGCTTAAAAGAGAATCCTCTTTAATTAAATCATGGTTGTATTTTCTACAAAAATTCCATAGCTTTTTTATTTCTAATTTTACTGCAACTGACTCTAAATAAGTAAGTCGGGTAAATCTTTCGTCTGATTCATCGTTCCAAAAAGATTGAGCTATACCAGTCCATAAATTTTGAACGTTTCCAAACTCTACAATTATGGAATGGCTGCTTATTTCCATAAGTAAGGCAAGATTTTTTTTAAAACCTATTTTATGATACTTGCTCAAACTAGCAAAATGCTCTTTGTAGGAAGGATTTTCTTTAATAGTAAAACCTCTTTTTTTTAGAAAACGTATGATAGACATCCAATTATTGTAATGGGGGACATCTAAAGTAAAGTCGCTTCCTCTTTTTTCAAAATTTAAAGAGATAGTATTTCTGTAATTTCTTAAAGTATTTTTCATGTTATTTGGAAACAGTTATTTTTTTTAATATTTATCGTTCTTTGGTTCCCCCAAGTTGGTGAAGAAATATTTCAGGATTTTCAAACCATTGAATAATTTGTTCAACGGTAAACCATCCGTAAGTCGTGTCATCACCATAATTCACCCAATATCCGATTTCATATTTTGTGTTTTTTCTTCTTTCCTCGCCGTCTATCCATTTTGGGCTACAGGCCATCCATTTTCTGCCTTTTTCCCCTTCCGAGTGTCTTCTTAACGCAATTTGTTCTTCTTTACGTTTTGCCATTCCAATGAATGCTTCGTATTTATAAAGAGTAGCTTCATTTTTTTGATAATTTAACGCCCAAAAATCATCAGGCTTGATACAGCTCATTATAGCTTGATCGCTTAAATTTTTAATTGCTTGCTCAATGTTTTCTTGAGCCTCTAAGAATCGCTTAATCTCTTCAATTGTGAATACCATAAGTATTGTCTTTAAATTATTTTAACCAAATCTAAAAACAAAAAATTGATTGACAATAATAATTATCAAATAACATTTGAAAGAATTGAAATTTAGAATCGTTCTAAATAAAAAAAACCGCCAGTTTCCCAGCGGTTAATAACGTCTAAATAATTTTTAGACAGTTGTTTTTTAAACAAAAACAACAAAACTATCTTATTGGAAAAATTCCACTTGCAGGAACCCTTACACCTTCGTATTCAAAATAAACCTCCAAAGGGTTCTTTCCTGTAAGAATTTGCACAGAATCGCCAAGCATTGCTTTTGAAAGGCTTTCCGCATCACCTCTTGATTTTAAACCAATACGAAGGACATAGTTTTCAAATGCGCTCACTTTAGCTGAAAGATCGGAAGGAACTATTCCAGATGTATTTGTTCCTGTTGATTTTCTTGCAAAAGAAACTACTGGGCTTGACGAAGCAGTTTTGGTAGCTGTTTCTTCTTCCTGACTTGCAACGTAGGCAGAAACTACTGATTCTTCATTCTTTTCAAGGATCTTTACAACCTTGGGGACTTTATTAATACTTGGTTTCACGATCTTAACTTCCTTTACGGGAGCTTCAAGTGGTTTTGTAATCTCAATGCCTTTTTCTGCTAATACCTCTTCTTTTGCTGATTTAAGATCAAGCTTAACATCTGACTTGCTTGTTGTCTCTGTTATTGAAGTTGGCATAGGAGCTTCTGATTTTTTAATGTTTTTGGAATCCGATTTGGACATAAATATATTTTTAATTTGTTCAATTTGACAAAACTACAAAAAATAATCCGTAAATTTGTGATGCAATTCAATATATTTTTTATAACTGTGGCTGAATCAGGAAAAGAAGGAGGAATTTTAAAAGGAAAAGCACATTCTGAATGTGACGATAACGGTTGTGGAATAAAAGCCGTTGTTGACGGAACAAAGACAGTTGAATTAGAAAGGGATGAGCTTATAATTAATCGTAAGGCCGCCAAAGATCCAGAAGTAATTACAGTCAAAGGAACGAAAAAGCAAATTGCATCAGCGATTAACTCAGATAAAGGCTACGGAGTAGAGTTTGCGGAGGGAGCGGAGATTGAAAAAACAGGAGCAACAGAAATTAATAGCTCAGGTGAAGTCGCCAACACATCGGACAAGTTTCTTTATGGTGGTAAAGTTTCCTCTGATAAAACTATTTATATAGATGACTCTCTCTATTCATGGAGATACAATAGAGTCGCATTGTACGCATTATACAAGTCAGATATTGCTTGTGAGTTAGAATACCTTATTGATCACCCATATTTATTTGAAAAATATAAAGGAATAGGTCAAGTCAAAGTTTGGTTTTTTAACAGCAAAGAGAATAGAGGAGAAACAACAATTCCAGTAACAGCAGATCTATCAAAAAAATTTGGTGAATGCGTAATAAATATTTATCTTAACTTTGATTATTATTATGAGACAGGAAATGAATTTAAAACAATCGAATCAGACGAGCCAGACCTCGCAAGAGAATCAATCTTATTGCACGAAATCCAGCACATTTTACAGGCGTTACATAACCGACCCGCAGGAATTAGCTATACTGAAGCGCGCAAGATCGCTGATGCCAGAGTCAATACGCTTAGAGCTAACCGAATTGCTAAACTCATAACAGATGAAGAAAACAAGCAGTTAGATTTCTATGATTCATTAAGTCAAGACCTGCTATATTCATATTTTTATTATAAAGATAAAGGCGAATTAGAGGCAAGAAAAACCGTCAGAGTTTGGCTTAAAGAAAAAGGAATAAGATACGTAGATCCTTTGACAGAAGAATTTGGTATTCCTGTTCTTGATGAAAAACCACAAAAAAACAGTATAACTGATGATAATTTTGGTGAAGGCGGTGTAATTTCAGCAGACGACAAAAAAGACATTCATAAAAGATGGAAAGAACTGGTCAACATGTCTGCCTCCGAACTTCAAAAGTTTTACGATTCAAAAGAAGGTAAAGACGCTGGTCTTAGTTCATCTGATGCAAAATCACAAGGCATAGATTACGGAAGAGAAAGTGCACGTTGGATTCTTAAAATGAAAGAAACTCCCGTGTCTGATTGGACTGATACAATGTGGAGATGGGCTAAAAAACAAATAAGCTTCATTAGCCGTATGTCAGCAAACAAAGGTGATTTGTATAACGAAAACGGAATTAAGACCAGAAAACACACTTCCCTTCTTATCTGGGGTCACAACCCTAAAAAAAATGAATCATTTGAAGACGGCGGAGAATTAGAGGATTTGGAAAATTCAAATGAAAAACCTATTTTTACAAAGTCAATCACCAAAAAAGATATAGACCATGTTATTTCAGGAGAGAGCAAAGATAGCAATGAAAAACTTATCAAATCAGCCATCAGTTACATTAAGTCAATTAAGAGAACAAGCGAAGAGGGTAGAGATGAGAAGTCGATCAAGCAAGAAGAAGCTGAACAGCTAAAACGCTTTGCTATTGAAAAAGGCATATTAATGCCTGAGTATTATTTACCGATCAACACGTATGTTTCAGAAGGAGCAGAACAAAAGGTTTATGCCCTAGACTCAGAATACATAATAAAATTAAACGATGCTATTTTCTATGCTTCGTGGGTTGATTATCTAAACAACCTGTTACTTCATAATTACTTTTTCCCAGACACAGCTTACGAATTAACCGACTTTGCTTTAATAAGTGGAATTTTGTATGCTGTTGTGAAACAAAGAATAGTTTTAGAAGACAAAGAAACTGACTTGGCTTCAGTAGAAAAAGAAATGCTTCAAAACGGCTTCATCAAGAAAAAAAATAATGATTACTACAATCCAGACTTAGGAATAATTATTGAAGACCTACATGAAGGCAACGTCTTAACCAAAAACGGTATATTGTATTACATTGATACCGTTTTTTATTTGAAAGAAAAATTTAAACATGGAGGTGAAGCAACATCAAACAAAGAAACAAAAATGAGTGATAAAATAAAAGGCGGTTTAGCAGATAAGAAAACAATCGAACAAATAGCCAAAGAACAAGGAGTAGAAATATCCTTCGGAAAAGAGGAATTAGATAAGGGGATAAAAGTTGAAATGGAGCATACAAGCGATGTGAAAATTGCACAAGAGATAGCTTTGGATCATTTATCAGAAGACATTGAATATTATATAAAACTTGAAAAAGTGGAATCAAAAAAAGAACCAAAAACACTTGAACAATCAATACAAGATTCTGAGGCTTCATTTGAGAGACAAATGGCAGACATGGAAGAAAGAGAAACGTTGACAAATGAATATTCTATGTTAGCTTTTGGTAAACCATTTGAATCAAGATTTGCAGGAAGATATTCAGACGAAAGAATAGTGTTAAATGAAATATTTACAAAATCACCTGAAGAAATAAAAAAGATGATTGAAAAAGTTAAACTTAAAAATATTCCTTACTCACAAGCAATAGAAATACCAAAAGCAGGCGCCCAAGAAATGAGACAAGATCATTTGAATGCACAAGCTGCTCAAATAATCGCATCAATGAATGGTCTACGTCCAGAAGCGCTTTATAATTGGTCAAATAAATTCGGGATAAAGCTACAGGATTTTGGGCACATTCTTACAAGACCAGAAAACAATTCTAAAATTTTAGATGATGTTATGGCAGACAAATACGAGTCATTAAAACCAGTTCTTGAAAACAAAATTGATCCAATAGAACCAGTAGAAGAAAAAACAGGAAAATCAATTGACCCACACAAAGAAGTAAGCGCAAGTTTAAAGTCTGCAATTCAAGATGTGATTTCGGTTGAAAAATATAGAGACTTAAGTGAAAAAGAAGCCGTTCTATTGTACGACCTGTTTAAAGAATATGAAATATTGTCAAAAGATGAAGATGATTATAAAATTGAAGAATACGATTTACATGAAGGGGATAAGGATTACAAATTAATCCAATCTTTGTCAGATTTAGGATATGTATATTATTTTAAATACTTAGATGAAGTCGTTACAAATCAAAAAGCAATTGACTTTATTAATGCCGTAAGAGCAAGACTAGAAACAAGAAAAAACGTAAAAGCGGGAGTTGATTTATTCCCAGAAACAGCAAACATACCAGAATTTATGGCAAAAGGAATTTATAAAGACATCAAATCTTGCTTAGTTGAAGACGGCGATGATCAAAATGATTATTTAGTAGAAGGAACAGTGATCTACAATAAAGAAAAAACAGATCCAGAAAAATGGGTTGTTTTAGAATTTTACCAAAACGGTTTGGTATTAAAATACATGCCAAAATCAATTCTTACAGACGCAAAAGCGGATAAGAAAATTTCATTTACAGAGCTGAAACAATTATTCCAAGATGGGTTAATTCAGATTGAGGGAATATCAGATTTGAAAACACTAAATCTTTGCATTAAAGCAATCAAAAAATGTATTGCAGTGATTGACATGGAAGACTATAGAGAAAGTCTTCTTTCAAGAACAGCGGAATTAGAATCTATTCACGCAATTAAAGAGCGTGAATTTGAATCAAAAAAAGCAGAGCTCGAAGCAGAATCAAAATCCAAAGATCCAAAGCATTTTCAGGAAGTAGAAGGTATTGCTGTTGGAGAAGATTACAACCACGATCTTTACGGAATGGTAAGGGTTATTGACATAGTTGAAAACCTTGGTGACAAGAAAAACAAAATCCCTTACATGGTAGAGTATGAAACCGATTGGGGAAAGGCAGGAGAGGTTGCAAGCGGAATAGAATCTCAGGGAATTATTGGATTCAAAACAAGTATTTCAAAAGAAAACCAACTAAACCAACTTGTTGGAAAATTTGTTCACGAATACACAATTGGCAATTCAGACCCAGTAATAAGCCAAGTAGAATCAGTTTCAGTAGATGATCCAAAAGAACTAAACAGAAATATTATTCTAAAAGTAGAGGATTCAGAAATTCGCGTCCCCCTTTCAAAATTAGATCAACTTTTGAAGGGAATGGAAATTGAAACAACCGATGATACAGCAATTGTAGTAACATCAAATGTAAGGGTAGATGAAGTAGAGGAAAATTCAGCAGACTACCAAGAACTTTCCGATGTAATTGAAAATTTAGAAGGACTTGTATCTGATGTTAAAGGAAAAGAAAAAAAGGAACTTTTAGCTACAATTGAAACTTTAAAAGGGTTACTTGAAGAAACCCCAAAAGCACCCCAAAAGCAATTGGTTTATTTAGAAGAACCAGTAATTGATTCATATAAGTATAATGAACCTACAATCACATGGGCAAAGGGCTTGTATGAAGTGGTAAAAGAAGATGACAAAAGCTATGTTATTAAAAAAGAATGGAGTGATGCAGAAAAATCTAAATTTGGATTAGCTTCTTCTGATAATTATGGATTTGTAAAACTTTCAAAAAAACGCTTCAAAAAAGAAAAGTTTGAACACGGAGGAGAAATCAAAAACAATTATGAAGGAAAATCTCCAGAAGAAGTATGGAATAGTTGGACTATAGAACAAAGAAAACATTTCTTTCAAGATCACGTAGGAGAGAGTTATCCTACAACTTCATCATTTGAAGGTTGGTCAGAACTACTGCCTGCTGAACAAGAATTAATATCTGAACATGTTCTTCATGTTCAATATGAAAAAGGAGGAGAAATTAAAGGAGATGTGGGATCTTTACAATATAAATACTCAATAATAAACAAAGCTTCTGACGATAAACTTTCAGATAAGGATATTGATGATTTGCTAAATGCAATAGTTGAATCAGGATTAACTGATGATGACTTAAAACCAAAATCAACGAAATCAGGAACTGCAAAAACCAACGCAGACGACAAAAAAGCAGATGAAATTCTCGCAAAAATAAAACCAAATTATAAAGGAGAATTAAGAGGCAATCAACCACTTGCTCCAATTTTAAAAATGGTTCAAAATAATGAATGGGGAATAGTTGAGCAATTCAAAAAATATAAATCGAATGATGGAAATCCAAGTCACTTCGACTCTACCAAACAAAAGATGAAAGATAAAACTCAACAAGAACGAATTGATGCTTTAATTGAATTTGTTGGGCAAAGTAATTGGAGCAGCAAGCCAATAACGGTTAAAGATAACATGGTTATTGTGTTTTCAAGAATGTATGACTTAGAGCCTGATCGTGTAGCTGCCATTTTTAATAAATATCAAAAACCTTATGATACAAAATATAAAGATGGCGGAGAAGTTAGAAGAAAAGTAACCACATTGTTTATATCACAGGAAAATCCTTTGTCATCTCAATTATTTAGATTAACCGGAGATCATTATAATGTTATAGATTTTGAAGCGGAAGACGGCGGAGAAGCGAGAGCAGGAGAAGATATGGTTTTCAGACATAAAAAATCAGGCAGGTTGTTTAAGGCAATGAATCAGTCAGAACTTGATAAAAAAGGATTATCAGTCCCTAAGTTTTTGTTTCAAGATATCGTTAGATTAATTCACGAGCCTGATTCAAATAAAAACAATGAATATCTTGTTGTTGGATATGAAAACTATAATGAAAATTATGGTTGGGAAACAATAATTCGAAACAATGAAGGAGAGATCACTGTTTTTGAAAACGCTTTAGAAAAAACGGAGCCATCCACCACTTATAAGATTGAAAAAATTCCAAATGAAAATTATTATGGTATTTATGCGACTAATGATGATTTTGCTGACGGTTTTGGGTCAAAAACAATGCTCGTTAGTTCAAAACACATGACTCCGCAAGATGCCCAACAAAAAATAAGAGAATTTATTTGGGAACAAAAATATGAATTAGGCGGTGAAATCAATGATAAAAAAAGAAGTAGAGAGGCGTTAAATTGGTGGAGAAGCAATTTATCTATCAATGAACAAAACGAACTTCTAACAAGACACGATCCGTATTTCAATAAAATGGAATCCCATAAAGTTGGTAGCACACACAATAAGAGTCTCTATCCTAAAGAAGACTTAATTCTTGAAATATGGGAAAAGGAAGTAGCAAAAGGAAAACCACTTGCCGATTATCATAGGCAACAAGCGGATATTTGGGCAGAAGAGCTTCACACACCAACACAACGAAGCAAAGGTATGAGTATGAATGAAATTGACGAGCAACAAGCTCATCATGAAAGGCAATATCAATTATCTACGGGTACTCATCCAAGTCAAAATAAAAAAGCGAACACTTTTGAATTAGGTGGTGAAATTGAAGCAGGCATGCAACCAGTAGCAGAACTAAAATAATGAGATGAAACTGAAAGATCAAGCATTAATACTACTTCAATTAGAATCAGAAATAGACTCTCTAGTTAAAAAGGAAAAGGAACTTTTTGAAATTCAGAGAGGGTTAACCTATCCTGCCACCGAGCCGGTAATGGAAGAAAGAAAGTCTATCAATTCAAGGTTATTTGAGTTAAGAAAAAATCTTTTGAATCAAAAGAACGTGGTAAAGGCTCTGGAAAATTCAGGAGAAGTCACTTCCTTAACGGATAAGCATAACGAGCTAATTGAAAACATTCCAGATTTCAGAAAGGTTAATACCAACGCCATCCTTTTTGATGAAGAAACAATTTTAATAGAAAAAGAACCATCCTATATTCCCTTCATTGATGAAGAAATTTTTGCAAGAAAAGGCTATGTGTTTGATGCTATTAGAATTGAAAAAGATTCCTATATTTTACAACCAACAGGATTTAAAGACGACTATCCAAACCAATATGTCTTGGTGACTCTTGACCAATTAGTTTTAATTGCTGATTACTACACCAACAAAGCAAGAGCGATCAGCCTTAAAGAAGCGGATGATAAAAATAAAAGAGCAGAAGAATATTGGGACAAACAAACAGAGGAGCGTCGCAAATCTTTTTTGGATCAACGAAATCTTTATTTCAGTTTACCCGCAAAAGAAAAAAAGAAAATTACTCAAGCAGAATATGAAGCATTAGACTGGAAAGAAAAGGAGAAAATTTACAAGTTCTATAAACGATATGGAGCCAAGAAGCTCAATTCAAAACTTGAAGATACTCAAATGTGGGTTAGCTTCCATTCGATGTATCAAAAGTTTATTGATCCAGACGCATGGCCAATAAATAAAGATCATTCTTTAGCGGTTGGAAAAAGAGCGGGACTAGGATTGTACGGGAACCCTGTGATTTTTAAATTCTGGTACTATTTTAGGGACATGCTTAATTTCAAGATAAAGGATATTCGCATTCAGCGCGAAGATCTTTCTGAGTCAAGAAAACAAGCAATAGAAACCTCCTTTGGTGAATCTAACACAAGTACTGATCTAAGAGAACAATTTGGAATTTTAGTGAAGCGCCAGAATGGAGATCCAATTAAGCCTTTTGAAATTGAAGAAATCAAAACGGCATGGGAGTCGGTTCAAAAAACTTTCGGAAATTTAAAACCGAACGCACTAAAGTACAATATCAAAGTTTCTCACTCAGGAACCAAATTAATTTTTGCTTCCAAAGCGATAGGAATGTACATCCCGAGTATGGGTACGATCGGTGTTTCAAACAAGTATGGCGAAAACCAATTCAAAAGCACAATATCTCATGAAATTGCACACTTCATTGATAATTTCATAGGAAAACTAACTGGCAAAAGATACGCAACAGATGACTTTGAAAGCACGGCAGGGCAAATCGCATTCACATTTAGATATAAAATGAACAAGCCTTGGGAGTCGCAAACAGATTACACTAATGCCACGAAGGAATGTTTTGCTAGAGCCTTGCAACAATTTTATGGAATCGAAAATTTTGGAGACGAAGCATCTATTTCGCACTCCTACGTTGATTTAGGTAGAACAATACCCTTATACAACGCCGAAGATTTTGTAAATAAATCGAACTACGAAGAAACGATAAGACCTTTAATCATAAAGTTTTTTGAAGAAAACACAGATGTTTTTGAATCTACCATTGACATTGATAATACAAACGAGATAGAACCAATAGGTACTGAGAAATCAGAATCTGAAGTTCAAGATGACTCAGAAGAGATAAGAGGCGTAATTGAAACACTTGAATCATTAATTGAGGAATCAAATGAAGAAGAGAAAATAGAACTTCAAATGGTAATTGAAACACTGAAATCACTTATTTAAAAATAAATCACGGGCTTTTTTCAAAACAATAAAAAATAATCAGTAAATTTGTGAGTTGACTGAGTGCCGAGTAAAAAAAACAACCAAACATGCCAAAAAAAATAAAAGAGATTGCTTTTGATAATTCAAACCTGTATTTGTACGGTTATGACATGGACTCAAACGGTAATCATGTGGTAAAAGTCGGTTTTCCAAACCGAAGAGGATTTTCAATTCAAACCAATGGAGTTTTGCCACACACAAACAAGATCATGAGAAAAAAACTTCATGAACTAAGTCAAGAAGAAATCGATCAGGTAGAAAAAGAAGTTGTGGATTATGTTCAAGAATTTGGAAGCAAAGAACAAAAAGCAACTTTAAAAACATACGGAAAAGAAACATTTGAAAAAGGCGGGGAAATAAAATCAAAAGAAATGAGCGAAGAACTAAAAAAACTTAAAGCCACACTATCAAGTAAATATACACCAGACGCGTTAAAACCAAAAATTCAGGCCAAAATAGATGCCTTGGAAGCTAAGGCAGAATCTGAAAAGCCAAAACCAGAACCTAAACCCGAAAAAGAAAAACGTAAAACTGGAGCCAACGCAGGAAAAGGAGCTGATCGTTTTAAACTAGCCAAGAAGATTTGGGATAAAGATGGTGGTGAAAAATGGACTGATGCTGTAAGACGCGCGGGCAAACTTCAAAAAGAAGGAAAGACTGGTGACGAGCCAAAAGTAAAGGCCAAGAAAATCAAAAAATCAGTAAAGAAAGAAGCGCCAAAACCAGCCGCTAAAAAGAAAATCAAAAAATCTCCAAAGGCAGTAGCCAAGGCTAATAAAATGCCAAAGAAAATTAAGAAGATAACGAAACTTCGTGGAACTTCTGATAAGTCAGCCGACAAGGGTAGAAAAGCGTTAAAAGCAGGATGGAGAATTTCAAAAGTTACAGGAAAACCTTATTTTGAAGATCGTGCGAATCGCGCAGATTTAAACCGAACAAAGAAACTTTAATTCCAAACAAATAAAATATAATAAATATGAGCAATGAAAACGAAGATGAAGAAATCCAATTAGCACACAATGATTATATCATTTCAAAAGGTATTGACATTAACTCTTTGCCAAAAGAATTTGATACAAGATTAGACGCAATTGATTCTCTAATTGATAGCTACGAGTCTGAACCAACTGATGAAAAATTCAGTGAAATTGAGGCGCAATCAATAGCATTAAAAGGAGAGATTGAAAATTGGTTTAACGCAGAAGAAAAAAGAAAATCAGACGAAGCAAAAGCAGCAGCAGAGGCCGAAGCTGAAAAGCAAAAACAATCTCAACAATCACCTCCAAAACCAATTGAGCAAACCGAGATCCAAGAAGAAGAAGGGGAGGATTGGTCTGGTGGATGGAGCATCTAAACAAATAAAACAAATTCAATCACCATGTTTCCAACTGACGAATTAACAAAAAATGGTTCACATACTTTTAAATTGGTGATAGCTGGTATTGGAGTAGCGTGGGTTGTCGCAACGATAATCCACACCTACTCTAATTATCAATTAGCAAAAACGAACAAAAAGTTAGCTGAAATTCAAATAAGAAAATTAGCATCGGAAGGCTTCAAATAGGGTAAATTTGGCTAAAAAAAATTCCGCTTCAGACATTGCTCTGAAGTTGTACAACGCTATATCTAGCTCCTCGGCTGAATACGTTGCAGATCAATTGGACAAAATTTGTGAAACATCAGTAAATTATTCCCAATTCGCTGGAAATGATAAGGAAATCGTTGACTATATAGTTAACGCTTGCTGTGTTAAATATCAAGTTAGTCCAGAATCAATCAAAAGAAATAGAATCAGGGAAGAAAATTCTCTTTTCGCAAGGAACATGAGTGTCGTTCTGATACAAAAACATGTCCATTCCAGTACACATAAAAAAATTGCAAAAGAAATGAATAAACAAGATCACACTTTTGTTTGTCAGATCTTGAAGAATTATGAAAAAATGGAAGGAAAAGTCAAGCATGAAAGACAATTTTTAGAAGCGTTCAAAGAATTAAATGACAATGTTTTTTCATTCAGAAAAAAGCACAAATTAAAGCAGTAAAATCAGTAATAACCAAAAACCAAAAAATATGATCCGGTTAAATAAAAAAGGGAGACCAAGCAAGGATTCCCAAACGATTATGAATGCCATGAACGACTTGCTCGACGAAATGGATTCAGCACACAAATATGACTTTGATAAAGGTTACGAATCAGAAGAAGAATTAAGATCAGCATACGAAAGAATGAAACAGATAAAAAATTCAGGAGCTGGATCAGCAACAAGTTCATCAACGAATATTGAGGACGCAAAAATTGTTTCTGAAACCAATTCCTATGGTTCATCTTCAAATGACAATTTTGATTCTGAACCAGACGGGTTTAATTTCGATGATCTTACTGATGAAGATTTAGATCCTAACTTAGGTGACACAATCGAAAGAGGATACAACAAGGAGAACATTGATTTAACAGCGACAGAAACAATTCCTGAGCCAATTTATTCTATTGAATCAACCCCCATTGCAGGAGAAGAACCAAAGTCGGACAAGTCGAGCACAAGCCAACAGAATTATGACTATCAGCATCACGAACAACCAAAGCCACAACAGCCGAAACCTGAGCCAGCAAATCCAGCTCTAAGTGAAGCAGATGAAAAAACAAAAAAAGTAGCAGCGGAACAATTGGTGGACACAATTTTGAATGCATACGATATGCTTCATAATGTTGCCAAACCGATGGCAAAGATTAAAGAAAAGAAGTTAGTAGAGCTTGAGAAAAAAGGACTTGTTGATCCAAATGACTCGATCATTGTTGATGCTAAAGGAACAGAGGCTACTCTAAGAGAAATAATTCAAGAATCAAACCAAGGAATTGAAGACGCATTAACACCAGATCCTACTTTTCATGCCAAAGTTCGGCCACCAATGGTTCGTGAGTTTACCAAAAAAGGAATTGGTTTAACAGATGGCCAACAAATCGCTATTGCCTTTGGTATGGACATTGGTCAAAAAGTTTTCCAGATCATGTCAATCAGAAAAAATCTAAGTTCAATCATTGATATTTTCAAAGAATCACAAAAAGAAAAAAGAGAATATAACGACAGACAAAATCAAACAACAAGGTCGGTGAACCCAGACAGCATATCAACTCCAAAACAAGAAGTAAAATCAGAACCTGAAGGAGAGGTTGTTGAATCCGAATCTGTTTATTAAAATTAAAAAAAAGTGTCAAGAGAAGCACAATTAGGAATAGCAAGTGGTGAAAAGGGATGCGGAAAAACCTACACGACTCTGAATGTTCAGATAAGGAATGCTTTGTCTGGAGGTAATGGAAAATACAAACCTAAAAAGGTTTTAATTTTCGATGTGAATAATGAATATGGTGATGTTCAAAAGGATCATAAAAACCCCAACTTCCCCTCAATAAAAGGTCTTGACGTTGATGAGCTCTCAAGGTGGATTAAACAACCTCTTGTTGAAGCAAGAAGGATTTCTGTTATGAAGCCGAAAGATAAAGGCGGAGGAAAAATGAACCACAAAGAACTTCAGGAGTGTCTAAGTCAAATTTTAACGGTTTACAGAAACGGTTTATTGATTGTCGAGGATTTGACCAACTACGTTTCGGATACCCTACCAAGCGATTTAGTTGGGACAATTATTTCTCAACGACACGTTTCAGTAGATGTAATTATTCACTTCCAATCAATAGGTAAAGCAGCTCACCCAAAATTGTGGGCGAATTGCAATTGGTTCCGTTTCCACAAAACAGGAGATACCGTTTTAAAGAACGAACTGAAATTGGCTGGGGTAAATTTAACCCCTTTGTATATAGCAGAAAAAATGATTGAACACCAAGAACGACTTGGTAACAAAAAGAATTTCTGTGTTTATTATCACAAAAACACCAAGGGACATTTGGTTGGTAAAATACAAGGTAGATTTAACCTTGCTATGTTCAAAAAGGGAATTGAATCTTATCTTGAGGACAACATAAAAATTGTACAAAAAGAAGAAAAAAGAGAAAGCCTTTATACTGGTGTAAAAATTCATGCATCAAGAAAACAGGCTGTTGATTTTTTGATAAAAGAATACACTAGGCTTTATTACGGTAATGCAGACTTTGAAGGATCTAATTCAAGAACCGCAAAAAAGATTGCCAGACCACATTTAGGAAAAAAATCAGAACAAACGGTAGTTAGTTATACCGAACAAAATTAAACAAATGTCACTTCCCAGAGAGGAAAAACAAATCGTACTCACCTTAACAAATACATCTGCGTATAGTAGTTCTACTGTGCCATTATTCTCGTTCCCTACTGATTTAGATTCTGCTTCAAGCGTAGGAGGCTCAACAGCCAATGGGCAAGAGACCGCTGTGAAAAACTCAAATTTTGCAGGAGGCACATGGAGGTTTTTTTATAATGGAGGTAGTTCTTTTTTTAATGCTGGAGTTCAGACAAGTATTGACACCTTAATTACCACATTAAATGATGAGTTTGGGAATATTTTTTGGAAAGAGGCAGATCCGATAAATAATTGGATGTTAAGAGTCGCTTCATTAGAATATGTTTTTACACAAATAACTGTTACAGCCCTACCAACTAAAGTATTCACTAGTCTTGGTGGTAATTACATTTCTGGAAGCTCTGTTACTGCAACATTAGGATATAGTAATGTTACTTATGATTCAATAACTTCAGAATTGACTAATCAACCTTACTTAATCACAACAATTTACATAAGCACATCAAATTTAACTCAAGTTCAAAATCCATTTAGTGTAAATAAACTTGATCAAAATGGAATAGCAGAAACAAGACCAGTTCAGCCATTATTAAGCCCAGATCAATCTCAAAACATTAATGTAGCAATTCCAATTTATCAAGTAACAAGCGCTCTGAATCAAATCCAATACACATTGGAAGCATCAGCCTCAGTATTGATGGTTATTAGATACGAGAATATAGATTTAATGGACGCTGGAAAATTAATGGAATCGGATAAGTTCAAAAAAGAAATGGCTCTTTTAAAAGAACAAGATGAAGAACAATACAAAAGAGTGATGGAAACTTTAGATTCTTATCAAGGCGTGGAGTTTGTTTCTGAACCAGCTAATAAAGAAGAGGTCAAAAAATCTGAGCAAACATTTGCAGTTCCTTTATTTTATGTGATTGCCTTCTACAATGGTAATAAAAATATAAAAATGCTTTAAAAAAAAGCCCCCATTTCTGGAGGCTTAAATCCGTTTGAATCACCCAAAAAACAAACGGACATTTGTCATATTTTTAAAAAAATCAAAGGGCAGTTCCGTGATCACAAAAATGACGTCCGTATATTTGGTATCCATCATCTTGTGCCTTTCCAAGAGTTTTACCAGTCCTTTCTACAATTTCAATTTGCTTTGAAATAAAACCTATCCTGTAAGCGCACTGGTTGTATTTTTCAACAAAATCATCCCATTCATGACTGTTTGATTTTATAAGAATTAATTCTTTTGAAAGTTTATCATAAAGCGCTTCTTGAATAGCAAGATCCGCTTGAAGTTTTCGAATGGTTTTTGCTTTTCGAATCTGATTCATCATTTTTCGTGAGGGATAGCTATTGGTTAAACTCTTGCAGGCATGAAACAATTTTAGGGAATTTTTTTTGATTTCTCCTAACATATTGTGCGATTTGTTTTAATCGGTCACGCAATGCGGTGTAGAACAACCAAAGATTTTCATCTTCACCTTTATGTTTCTCATATTGATCTAAAAGAACCTGAACCGCTGGATCAATTCCTGTTTCAATAACTTGTTTTGCAATCCCTAAATATCGTTCAAGATTTAATCCACATTCCACCATGTCTTTTTCATAAACAGGAAGGAATTTTTCAAAGTAGTATTCTTTTCTTTTGTTTAATCTTTTTTGAAGTGTTTGTCCAAAAATTGAATAATCAAAAAGATCCTTGCTTAATCTAGCTCTTTCAAGTTCACTCAAAGATTTGTTTTCTTCCAGTTCTTTTTTCGTGGCAATTACCAAATTTTTGATAAGTTCAATATGCTCTTCAATAGATTTGATTACTTTGGGGTGTTCCACATTCTCGGCCTCTGCAACAACCTTCCCAAAAAGTTCGTATTTTACAAGTTCTTGTGCCATTGCTTCAATGCTGTAAAATTCAATTTCTTCAAATTGTTCTTTTTCTGAAGTTTCCCGAATATCAGCTATTGTATGTTGCTCATAAAGAAGCCTGTATTCTTTGAAGTCAGATATGTAATCTCTGGATACCTTTGTTACTTCTAAAAGTTCATAACGAAGTTTTAGATATTCAAAAGAATCTTTATCCAGATCGTTCATTCTTTCTTCAATTTTTTCTAAATAGGCACAACAAATATCTGCCCCATTTTTGGCTACCTTGATTTGATGTTCT